>CASBQX010000114.1 GCA_949127925.1 Synechococcales cyanobacterium PMM_0002 | reverse complement strand
CCATAAGGTAGATGGTTCGGGCGCATCTGGCTCAAACCATCCCTGTTTCACGCACGTCTAGAATCGGTCTACGGACGGTTAGGTCGCGGTATAGCCAGCGGTGGCGATCGCTTCGCGCACGGTCATTTCAGGCGCTTGAGTGTCAATGTTGACCTGTTTTGTTTTGGGGTCAGCAGTTACTTCAGCGGTTGGGTCAACGGCCTGCACGGCCTTGGTAATGGTGTCTGCACAGGCAGAGCATGCCATGTTGGAAACTGTAAGCTGTAGTGTCATGGAGTTTAACCGCAGTTCAAATTACTGCGCCGCTAGATTGTTAATTGCGATCGCCGATTGCGATCGCCGATTGCTATTGCCGATTGCTATTGACCGTACCAGTCTTTTTTCCACTGGGTCATCTGGTCGATTTCGGCCTGCTGAGAACTCAAAATGGCAGTCGATAGCTGCTGAATTTCGGGGCGATCGCTGTTCTCCAACGCCTCCCGTGCCATGACCAACGCGCCCTGGTGATGCGGCAGCATGGCATCCATAAAGCGTAGATCAAACTGCTCGTCTGCCGCTCCCAAATCGCCGCTCATCATCATGCTGGCGCGGACATCAGCCGACATCGGCATCATGTGCCCCATCTCGGTGCTATACATCATCGGTGTATCATCAGCCTGCGGATACCAAGCGGTTCGCCAGCTGTTCATTTGCGAAATTTCTGTGGTTTGGGCAGCAATGATTGCCTGCGCCAGCTGCCGAATTTCAGGGCGCTTCGATTTCTCCAGCGCCGCCTCTGCCATGACTACTGCACCCTCATGGTGAGGAGTCATGCCATCAATAAAGCGCAGGTCAAAAAATTCATCCTTAGGCCCGAGGCTCATGTCCATTGCACCGTGATTCATTCCAGGCATGGCACCTTGAGCCACATCTGAGGCGGGAGATGCAGCCGTAGATGTGGCAGAGGTTGGAGAACTCGTGCTACAGCCTGCCATGCTGAGGGAAAGTAGCGTGAATCCCCCTAGGGTCAATCCAGTCAGATGTTTTTTGAGTTGCATGATGCCTGCTAGCCAAAAGGTTCTGCATCTATCATGGAGTCTCCAGTCGAGGGGAGAGTCAAGGGGGTGGTTGAATGTTTAATTCCACCCGCATCGATGATCTGACTGAAATGTTCTAATAATTCGCAATGCCTGTGAAGCGGTTGAACCCGCCGAAACGATTCGGTGGTCGGTGGTAGAAAGTCCGGTAGCATATGTTTGTATTTCTGTTCAGAATGGCGGCGTACCAATCCCCACCGATGTTTTGCCGCGCTTAACCCAACCCTTTTATTCCACCAAGTCAGCAGGAACCGGGCTGGGTTTAGCGATCGTGAAACGAATTGTCGAAACTCATAATGGCGAACTGCTAATTGAGTCTTCTGAACTGAAGGGGACAACTTTTAGCGTGAAACTACCGCTTAAACATTCACTGAGTGGTTAATATAGCCAGTCGGCAACGTCCTTGTAGCTCAGCTTTGTTCTCTCATTCTTCTTTTCAAGATAAATTCGGCGATCGCCAAATCCATCGGCGTGGTCACCTTCAAGTTGGTTTCTTCGCCATCGACAATATGGACAGGCAGATTGCAGTGTTCAAATAGGGCTGCGTCATCGGTTACCTCCCAGCCCTGGCGCATCCCTTCATCGTGACATTTTTTTAACGTTTCTACCTCAAACCCTTGAGGCGTTTGAGCTGCCCAGAGCTGGCTACGGTCGGGCGTGGATTGCACGAGCTGGGTAGTGGATGAAACGACTTTGATCGTGTCTTTGACGGGAACAGCGGCAATCAGCCCCGGATAGGTGAGGACACTCTGGGCGCAGCGGTTGAACAAATCTGGCGTGGCCAAACAGCGCGCCCCGTCGTGAATTAGCACCTGTTCGGCCACGGCGGGTAACCCCTGCAACCCTCGGTAAACCGACTCTTGGCGCGTGCTGCCGCCTTCAATAAACCGCACCCTACGGCTGAGGTTAAGGCTGTTGACCACATCTCGGAAGTCTTGCCACTCGTGCGGCTGGGCAATGATGCCAATCCAGTGGATGGTTTCTGCTGCCTTGGCCGCTTGCAGTGTCCAGGTAATCAGCGGCTTGCCGAGCAGGGGCATCAATAGTTTATTGCGATCGCTCCCCATCCGTTTACCTGAGCCTGCCGCCGGAATTAACAAATACACGGTATCCCTCGCTAATCGCCATCAATCCTACTCGGGGGTGCAGCAGCCCGTCAACAGCCCCTCATCTAGCTCTAACGTATCTGCCATTTGTTTGCCGTCATGGTAAGCCGCCAGCAGCACTTCGCTGGTTTTGCCCCAGGCAATGGTACCCGTGCGGTCGAGGGCGATCGCGCCAAAATCGCGGCGGTTTTGCTCAGCTTCGAGAAATGAGCGTTGCAATGCCTCTAGCAGCGATAGGCCATCGGTTACACGTACCACAATCCGCGCCGCCAAACATTCTTCTAAAATGTCTTCGCCAATGCCCGTACAGCTCACAGCCGCATGGTGCGTGGCGTAGTTCCCGGCTGGCGTAGCCGAATCACTCACCCGGCCAATCCGCTCAAACCCTTTGCCGCCCGTAGATGTTCCGACCGCTAGCCGACCCTCACTATCGAGCGCCACCACGCCAATAGTGCCCCGTCCCGCTTCGGACACTAGCTCTTTCTCGGCCACTACGCCCGCCATCTCATGTGAGAAGTTGCCCGCGCGTTCTTGAATCCATTCTTGTAGGCGGATTTCGGTGAGCGGATCGTGTAGCGGCAGCTTCAGTTCTCGCAGCAGCTCCGCCGCACCGTGGTCAGACAAGATGCGATCGCTAGCATCTTGCAGAAACAGCGCCAGATCAATTGGGTTTTTCACCCGCGATACATTAATCACACCGCTAAATCGCTGAGCTGACCCATTCATCAGCGACGCGCTCATGCGAATTTGCCCGTCCGATTGCAGCACAGAGCCAGTCCCCGCATTAAACCGGGGATCATCTTCCATTAACTGGCAACCGCGCACCACCGCCGATTGAGCACTGGCACCCGCCAACAGCAGCCCATACACTTCTTCCACCACGCGAAACAGCGACAGCCGCACTGAATCGACACCTCCTTTACCTCGCAGAGAGCTGCCTGCTCCCCCATGAATAATCAATTTGGGCTGAACCTGACCCATCAACATGGTGAACTACCTTTTCTGAAAACTTTCTAGAAACTCAATCAGCAATGCCGTAAAAATAACCCGTTAGCGCGAGGAGTCTTGCGCTACAGCGAAGGGCAATGCGCTATTGTGAAGCGGCATCGGTGCTCTGGGCGCGGCGACGACGGCATCGCTCTGAGCAATACTTCACCTCATCCCAGCAATCTTCCCATTTTTTGCGCCAGCTAAATGGCCGCTGGCATACCGGACACACTTTGGTGGGCAGATCAAATTTGGAGCGGGAACGTCCCATAGTAATAGTGAAGTGGACTGTAGTAGTGAACTGGACTGTAGTAATGAAGCGGACTGTAGACCTGGATGGACGCAGCAACACACTACTTAAATTCTACGGGGCTTAAATTTTATGGGAGCGGGAAAGGCGATCGCATGGGACAAGATTTGAGTCTGGGTTTGAGCCAGAGGCTGAGCCAAGTGCGGATTGTGCTGCTAGAACCAGCAGGGCCGTTAAATGTTGGATCGGTGGCGCGGGTAATGAAAAATATGGGGCTGTCTCGACTGGTACTAGTCAATCCGCAGTGCGACCCTCTAGGTGAAGAAGCGCGACTCATGGCGGTTCATGCAGCCGATGTGCTAGAAGGCGCACAGCGGGTAGCCACCCTGGCCGATGCCCTCCAGGGCTGCCTGCGGGCTGTGGCTACCACCGGACGCGATCGCGCCTTGCCCAATACAGCTCTAGAATCCCCTAGATCCTGTCTCCCTTGGCTTTTAGCCTCTACGAGTACATCTACCAGCACCGATTCCCCGCCACCCTCCGCCCTGATCTTTGGCCGTGAAGATCGAGGTCTGAATAATGAAGAACTCAACTACGCCCAGCGGTTTCTGCGGATTCCGTCTCATCCCGACTACCCATCGCTCAACCTCGCACAGGCCGTTGCTGTTTGCTGTTATGAACTATACGAAGCGGCACAGCAAGCCGGGGCGATCGCGGCAAAAACATCAGCGCCAGACGAGGCGGGACAATCGTCTCTGCTGCCTTTTGGGTCAACCTCATCAATGGTTTCAGTGTTTGAACCGCCTGCTACGCTCGATCGGGTAGAAGGCTACTATCAACAGCTAGAAGCGATGTTATTGCAGATTGGCTACCTATATCCCCATACCGCTAGCAGCCGGATGGAAAAATTTCGGCGGTTGTTTAACCGAGCCTACCTCACCGAGCCAGAAGTGGCCATGTTGAGAGGAATATTGACTCAAATGAAATGGGCGTTGCAGCAGGCTCGGCTCAACAATGCCGATAGCCATCCTCGCTGATGGCAGCATCCCTGCTTCGTGACTGCTTCGTCCCTGATGATTGGTAAGCGGTGGACGGCAGCTATATCATAAGTTTAGTGGGTGCATTAACGAGTAGAATTATGCGGCCTGTATTAAGTCATGCCGCGTGTGCCGATCCTAAAAATTTTTCACCAAATATTTAGGACTGCCATATCTTTGAATGGTGCCCTTGAATGGTGCCATTGAACGCTGCAAGTTAATTTGTAGCGGCTTTTATACGTTCCTTGATTTTGGTTGCTTCAACTGTGGTGGAGGTATGCCCCCATGCAGGGCTTTGGTAAATCTTCTCGCTCATCGCGCCGCCGTCCCAATCGCCGCTCTTCGCAGGGGCAATCTCAACCGCCGATTCCACTTCAGCGACCTAAGCAGTTCGTGAATCCAAACCTAGATAGCCGTGCCTATGAGCCAGCAAAATTGCCCCCCGCGTCCAATGGCAGGGCGTCTAATGGCAAAGCAGCCCAGCGCCAGTCGCCGCGAGCGTCGTATTCAGACGGTAGCTTGAATTTGCGCAACGTGCTCACCAATCCTACGCAGAACGGGAAGTCGGCGGCCTCTCGCCGCGACGAGGCAGGGCGATCGCTAACTGTGCGTAGGTCAAACCGACCGAAGGCCTCCCTGCCGCTCACCGCAGACTTCAACGGGCAAGGGCGATCTGCCCGACAGCAACCGCCCACAGCCACGCAGCCAAGACGAACACGGCGATCGCGACGTCTGGCCAAACCGCCTTCGGCCCTGCTGTATCTGACCCGGCTGCTAATTCTAGGCGTAGGAATTGGGGCGATCGCCGGAACGTTTCTGTCGGTCTGGAATCCGACGGGGCGCACCCAGAGCGCCCAAGCTACCTCTGCTGCGGCGGAAAGACCCCAAGCTCTAGCCTCTAAAGGGTTTCGCCGCGACGGTATGCCGGGTACCGTCTCCCCTGTGCCTGTCGCCACCCGGTTAGGGCAACCCATTGCCCCGCTTGCTGCGTCCATCCAAAGCCTGATTGCCCAAAACCCTGAACTAACCGTCGGTGTGTTTGTCGTCGATTTAGACACAGGCAACTACGTTGATCTCAACGGGGCTACCATCTTCCCAGCCGCTAGCACCATCAAAGCGCCCGTCCTAGTGGCATTTCTCCAGGACGTAGACGCTGGCAAAATTCGCCTTGATGAGCAGCTGACGATGCAGCCCGGCGATGTCACCGAGGGTTCAGGTGAGCTGCAATATCAAGAGCCGGGGATCCAAGTTAATGCCTTAGAAACGGCATTCAAGATGATCACCATCAGCGACAATACGGCCACGAATATGGTGATTGCGAAAGTCGGCGGGTTGCCGCTGCTCAACCAGCGGTTTCGGGCTTGGGGACTCAACCATACGGTGCTGAATAATCTACTGGCAGATATTGCAGGCACCAATACAACCAGCGCCAAAGACCTATCAATGCTGATGATGGCGGTGACTCAGGGAGATTTTCTATCGCTGCGATCGCGCGATCGCTTCTTAGAAATCATGCGGGGCACCGTCAACGATAATCTGCTCCCGGCTGGACTGGGTACAGGTGCCGTCATTGCCCATAAAACGGGTAACCTAGCCACCCTGACTGGCGATACTGGCATTGTCGATATGCCCAACGGCAAGCGCTATGTGATTACGGCGATTGTTAAACGCACCGGCGAATCAGATAACGGGCCGGTTTTGATCCAGCAAATTTCGCAAACCGTTTACCAATATTTTGCTCGACCTCAGGCTGCTGCCCCTGCATCCCCTGCATCCCTAGCCCCTGCCCCTCCCACAACGACCACCACGCCTTAGCGATTGAGGGATGGCAGACCCACCTGGAGAAAATACTCCAGAATTTCTTTATGATTATGTGAGACAAATACTTATATGCACTCGTACACAAAATTTAGTACGATGACGTCATGCTCAAATAAGTATTTATCCCTACTGCTATGATGGCCGACCAATTTCCTTGGCTAACTGCGATCATCCTACTGCCTCTGGTGGCGTCCCTAGTCATCCCGCTATTGCCCGACAAAAACGGTAATCGCGTGCGATGGTTTGCTCTAGGTGTAGGTCTCGCAGATTTTCTGCTAATGTGCTACACCTTTTGGACCCATTACGATGCCAGCAGTTCGACGTTTCAGCTCGTGGAAAAGTATGCCTGGGTGCCTCAGTTAGGGCTGAACTGGGCCGTATCGGTCGATGGGCTATCGGCTCCGCTGGTGTTGCTGGCAGGTCTAGTCACTACCCTCTCAATCTTTGCCTCATGGCGGGTCGATCGACGTCCCCGCCTTTTTTATGCACTGATGCTGGTGCTATATGCCGCGCAGGTTGGCGTGTTTGTGGCGCAAGACGTGCTGCTGCTGTTCATTATGTGGGAAGTTGAGCTAATTCCCGTTTATCTGCTGGTTTGCATTTGGGGCGGGCAACGTCGTCGCTATGCCGCCACCAAATTTTTGATTTACACAGCCGCCGCTTCTATTTTCATTTTGGTAGCAGGGCTAGCAATGGCCTTCTATGGCGACACGGTTACCTTTGACATGGCAGAACTGGGGCTAAAAAATTACCCGTTGGGGTTAGAGCTACTGCTATATGCCGGGTTACTGGTTGCCTTTGGCGTCAAGCTAGCGGTTTTTCCATTCCATACCTGGCTACCCGACGCCCACGGCGAAGCCTCTGCCCCAGTCTCGATGATTTTGGCGGGCGTGCTGCTAAAAATGGGTGGCTATGGGCTGATTCGGATGAACCTGGGGCTGTTGCCCGATGCTCACGTTTACTTTGCTCCAGTGCTTGCCATTTTAGGCGTGGTCAATATTGTCTATGGCGCGTTTAACTCGTTTGCCCAAACGAATATGAAACGCCGTCTGGCCTATTCGTCAATTTCTCACATGGGGTTTGTGCTGCTGGGGATTGCGTCGTTTACCGACCTAGGCATTAGTGGAGCGCTGCTGCAAATGATTTCGCACGGGTTAATTGCCGCTGTGCTGTTCTTCTTGGCAGGCGTCACCTACGATCGCACCCACACCATGGCCATGACGGAAATGGGTGGGCTGGGGCAAGTCATGCCTAAGGTATTCGCCCTGTTTACAATCGGTGCGATGGCGTCCTTGGCGCTGCCCGGTCTAAGCGGATTCCCCAGTGAGCTGTCTGTCTTTGTCGGGCTGGCGACCAGCGACAGCTACAGTTCGTTGTTCCGCACAGTCACCATTTTCCTATCGGCAGTCGGGCTAATTTTGACGCCGATTTACCTACTCTCCATGCTGCGCCAGGTGTTTTACAATTCTGGCAATGCCCCTAACTGCGATCTGGAGGGCGGCAGTGTCGAGAACGATCCGGGGAATCAAGCGGCGGTCTGTTTTGGCACAGATTGTGTGCTGCCTGACGATGCTGTTTTTACTGACGCCAATCCACGAGAAGTGTTTATTGCGGCTTGCTTCCTCGCCCTAATTGCTGGAATTGGGTTCTATCCAAAACTGGCAACGCAGCTATACGATGCAACGACGGTTGCCGTCAATGCTCATGTGCGCGAATCGTATACGCAAATGGCTCAGGCTAAGCAAAAATTTTATGCAAGTGAGTTTTTAGCGCCTCAGCTCCACAAGGCTGAAGTCGCTCCGGTTCTTGGTTTAATCGACTAACGGGTGTAGAGTCTGAGCGGTTTTAGCCCGCTGCTTAGTTGAGTAGACCGCGATCGCCTTCCAGAATTTCTGAAGGGCGATCTCAGTTTTGTCGCTATTCAGTTTTATCGCTAGTCTTGAGGCAGTTCCTGCTTCTTGGTTTTGCGAAATTCTGCCAGCTTGCGCTCTTTTTTCTGACGGTCTACATACTTAATGTAGAGAGGTCTCAGCCGTTCTTCGTAAATAGACGTGAAAAAGGAACGCACCTGAACGCTGTAGCGTCCTACGTACAGATGCCGCACATGGGGAGAAAGGTACGAAACCCCGGCCAGATCATGGCGATTTTTGGCAAACACCACAAACACATCGTCCGCAAACACTGGCTTAAAGCCCTGACGCGCCAATTTCCACAGCAGCGCTTCTATTTGCTGTTTGATGCCTTTGTGCAGGATCACCCACCGGATTGGCTCAGCACTCTTAAGGAACGTATCGTAGGTGTCGATCGCAGCCGACAGCCGCACCTTAAACATCAGGGGTGCCACAACCCGCTCTTGGGGCTTGAGGTGCTCGCTGACAAATGCAGCAGTGACTTCCGATTGGCCGTTGAATAGCTGGCGTAACAGGCTTTTTTGCGATTCTAAGGCGCTGGGGAATACCTGCACATAGTTGAGGGCAACACCCACTAAGCGAGTGTCCTTACTGAGCGGATTGGCGTTTTTACAAACCGCCGTTCGGTTCACCTGAAAGGTTAGCTCCGTAAACAGGCGATCGCCCCCCAACCATCCCTGTGGCACCCGCCCTTGATACATCCGTACAACGTCTGTGCTGTGGAGCATAGTCAGCGGCAGGGGGTGACCATTCACCTGTACCGTCAAGCTCTCTAAAATGTCGGGAGCCACCGCCCAGGTATGAGGCACCTGAAACTCGACCAGGTAGTCGTCTTGGGAGTTGGTGATTGCGGCGGGCTGAGTTGGAGATAGAGCGGCGATCGCCGTCGAACCGTCCGTCTCGGGTGGAGCGGTGATTGGGATTGCCGCCGGGATGGCAATTGGCAAGTCGAGGGTGGCCGTCGTCACAGGCCCCATCCAGCGATGAGCCAAATCGTCTGTCGCGCATTCCCGCCGCTGCCACCCGAGTCCCCGCAGCGGTTCGCAAAAGCTGTATTCGACTGCGGTGGAGAGCAGCTGGTGGTTTGCTTTAAACCGCTGCTCCGCATGTTTTTCTAAGAGCTGTTGGAGGTTGCCCTGATTGGGTTTTTGCCCCGATGCAGCATAGGCAGACTGCTGGTCATGGGTGCCATATTTATCTAGTAAATCTTGCACCATTTGGTTAAAGCGCTCTTCAAAGATCGCTTTTGCATAGGTGTAGAGTTCTTGATCGATCCAGCTGTGAGATTGCAGCAGTTCTAGGGTGCTGGCCGGAAGCTGATCCAGCGTTTTCTTGGATTTGGCCACGTTCTCTTTGCGGCTGTTGATGATCGGTTTCCAGCCAAAAATATAGGACAGCAAAAACAGCGAATCTTGAAACCGCTCTAAGATGCCTGCAAAAGCAAATTGATCAATGCTTCGTTTGGCCAAGTTCACAATTTTTCGCCGCGATAAGCTGCTGAGGTCATACTGAAGCAACCGCGCCACATGATAGGTTTGGACGTTGCGACCTAGTTTGCCAGCGCCTTTATTTAAGGAATATTCTTCCAAGCTCATGTTCCGCACCATCTCATAGTGCGGGTCGCCGGGAGTGCGGCGAATATATTCGTAGTGGGAAATGACCCGCGACACCGGCTCCCGCAGCACCGTCACATTGACTAGCGCTTTGCCATCTAGCAATTCGGGGATGTTGACGTAGCCCAAATGCCCACGGAATAGGCGATAGCGCTGTAAATCGGTTTTGGAATAGTCTGCAATGTGAGCCGTCAGCGTGGCTGGGCAAATGTCGTCACATTGGAAGTAGTCTTCCAAAATTGTCCTGAAGGTCATACCTGCCGTTTTGGGGATGTGGCAGAAGTACAGCGTATCTTCGGGCTTGAGATTATATTGAGGCGGAAAATTTCTCATATCTTAATGAATCGCGGCGTCCTTCCCCTGATTAAACTGCCTTAGACCTTGAAGTTGACACTCCCCAGCCCTAAAGGGACGGGGATTCTTAAAGACTTAGCCAAAAAGTTCTAGCTGAGTCTCTAATATCCGTTTTTCAGGCATTGCCTTAGATGTACGGTTACTGCCCTGAT
>CASBQX010000113.1 GCA_949127925.1 Synechococcales cyanobacterium PMM_0002 | reverse complement strand
TGGCAAACTCTGGCCGTCAGTACTTGCCAACTGTCACAGACGCGGCCTCTCCAAACCAGCATTTGATGCCTCTGACGGCTGGCGTCAATGACCGAGATCATCTGGAAATTGGTGGATCTGACGTGACAACACTGGTGGAGCAGTTTGGGTCACCGCTCTATATTTTAGATGAGACGACGCTGAGGACGGCCTGCCGCCAGTATCGAGACGCCTTTCGGCACTACTATCCGGGCGACTCGCTGGTGCTGTACGCGTCTAAAGCCTGGAACTGCTTAGCTGTTTGCGCCATAGTAGCCAGCGAAGGCTTAGGCGTGGACGTGGTGTCGGGGGGTGAACTATATACTGCCGTTCAAGCTGGGGTATCGGCGCAAGCCCTATATTTACACGGGAACAACAAGTCGGTAGACGAACTGGCGTTAGCTGTCTCAACGGGTTGCACCATCGTCGTAGATAACTGGTTAGAGCTGCATACGTTAGTAGAACTTGCGGCCAATAGCGCTGCTCTAGATCCAGCGACAATTCGGATTTTGCTGCGGTTGACGCCAGGGATTGAGTGCCATACCCATGAATACATTCGTACAGGGCACTTAGACAGCAAATTTGGGTTTGATCCCGACCAGCTTGACGCCGTTTTTGCCTTTATTATTCAGCATCCGTCCCTGAATTGTGTGGGGCTACACGCTCATATTGGTTCTCAAATTTTTGAACTTCAGGCTCATCAAGATTTAACGGGAGTCATGGTGCAGTGGTTGCGGAAAGCGGCACAGTATGGCATTCCGGTACAAGAGTTGGACATTGGCGGCGGGCTAGGTATTTG
Source organism: Synechococcales cyanobacterium PMM_0002 (assembly GCA_949127925.1). GTDB lineage: Bacteria > Cyanobacteriota > Cyanobacteriia > Elainellales > Elainellaceae > CASBQJ01. The sequence goes on along the minus strand of CASBQX010000113.1, from coordinate 15,253 downwards.
CTATACCGAAGCCGATGATCCCCCTAGCATTGATCGGTGGGTACAGGTGATTTGTGAGGGGATCGTGAATGCCTGTGCCCGTGAGCAGGTATCCTTACCTCGCCTCATCTCGGAGCCGGGACGGTCTTTAATTGGGTCTGCTTGTGTAACGGCATACACCATGGGTAGCCAAAAGACGGTGCCCGGTATTCGCACCTATGTCACGGTGGATGGCGGCATGTCTGACAACCCCAGACCGATTACCTATCAATCGGTATACCGGGCAGTGGTGGCCAGTCGGATGTCAGAACCCCTGACAGAATCGGTGGCGATCGCCGGAAAACACTGTGAATCAGGCGATATTGTCATTAAACAGGCCATGCTGCCAAAGACCGAGCCAGGAGACATTCTCGTCGTGATGGGAACGGGAGCCTACAATTACAGCATGGCGTCAAACTACAATCGACTGCCCCGTCCGGCAGCGGTGATTGTAAACGATGGGGAGGCTAACCTCATATTGCAGCGCGAAGTCTACCAAGACCTCATTCGGCACGATTGTTTGCCAGAAAGGTTGACTAAACCGCCCGCATAAATTGTTTCCCAGCAACGCTGGGGAGCAATTCACGTCTTCAAAAAAGCATAAATGCAGGAATTTTACTCCGTTAGGATAAAATTAACAGCAAGCAATGAAGCGCGTTGTTTGCTGCAAAGGGGTGACGGATCGGCAGCTTTCGCGTAATGTAGGCGTTGACAATCCGAAAAATTTTGAATCAAGCGCGTTGACCTCGTTTAAAAGCAATACTGTACCAGTGGATACTGAGACAGTTGATTGTGACTACCTCTCTTGCATTTAATTTGTGAAGCTCGCCAGGTGTATGACTAAGATTTCGTGAAATCTGGGCTGAAAGACTCGCTTTAACATCAATCCGATGGGATCTTTGATCAAGCAATGGCTGACATACCCTGGCTGGACTCAGTCCTTGCTGCTTCCTGCGGTCGATGTACTGCTGGTACTGGCATTGACCTATATGGTGTTGGTCGTTATTGGCGATCGCCGTACTCTCTGGATGGTTCGGGGACTGATTGTGCTGATGTTGGCATCGGCTTTTAGTAATGCGGTGCATCTCAAACTCTTGAGCTTTGTGTTAGAAAAGCTGGTGATTGGTTCGGCAGTAGCGATGGCCTTTATTTTGCAGGCTGAATTTCGTCGCTTGTTGGAACAGCTAGGCCGAGGTGAAATTCGTCAGCTGTTTTTGCCCGCCAACGAAGCAGTGCCCAAACCCGATAACGTCATTGATGAGATTGTGGACGCGGTGAAAGAGCTATCTCAAAACCGAACAGGAGCGTTGTTGATCTTAGAAACCAGTCGCCCAATGGATGAACGTGATTTTTCCGTCCCTGGCGTGCGGTTAAACGCCGAGGTATCTAAAGAGCTGCTGCAAACTATTTTTCAAACGTCAACGCTCCTCCATGATGGGGCTGTCCTGATTCGCGGCTCTCGGATTTTGGCAGCTGGTGTGATTTTGCCGTTGTCAGAGCGCAACGCATCTCGCCAGCTTGGCACTCGCCATCGGGCGGCAATGGGAATTACAGAACGAGTCGAAAATTGTATTTGCGTTGTTGTATCCGAAGAAACGGGATCAATTTCTTTAGCCGAACGGGGGACACTAAATCGTCCTCTGACCAGCAGTAAACTGAGAGAACTGCTCATTGCTCGGTTTTCTCAGTCGGTAGAGCATGAACCCGTGGCTCCGCAGTTACGGAGCCTGGGTCGTCAACTTAAAGATCGAATTAAAACCTTGTTTTTGCGCCCGTTTCGAATCTCAAAATCGGCTTCTCGGAGAAAAAATGACAGCAAAGCCAACCGTTCTTAGGGACTTACCGGCTGATTTGCAGCAGGAACGACTGCCACAGCACGTTGCCGTGATTATGGATGGCAACGGTCGCTGGGCGCAGCAGCGGGGTCTGCCTCGATTAATTGGGCATCGGCGAGGGGTAGATACGCTGAAAGAACTGTTGAGATGCTGTAGAGATTGGGGGATTCGAGCCTTAACCGCCTACGCGTTTTCGACCGAGAATTGGGGCCGTCCACTCGAAGAAGTGGAGTTTTTAATGACGCTGTTTGAACGTGTACTGCGTCAAGAGTTACGAGAAATGGTGGCCGAGGGGGTGCGGATTCAGTTTGTGGGCAATCTGCAAGCGTTGCCCCATTCGCTGCAAGCTGAGATTGAGCGATCGATGGAGGAGACGCGTAATAATCCAGGCATTCAATTCACAGTTGCCACCAACTATGGCGGGCGACAAGAAATTGTCCAAGCCTGTCGGGCGATCGCCATCCAAGTTCAGCAGGGGTTGCTCCAACCTCAAGATATTGACGAAACCGTATTTGCCCAGCATCTTTACACCGCTGGCACCTGCGACCCAGATTTGCTGATTCGCACCAGTGGCGAGATGCGAATCAGCAACTTTTTGCTTTGGCAGATGGCCTACGCTGAGCTTTACATTACCGATGCGCTGTGGCCAGATTTTGATCGCAGCGAGTTTCACCAAGCCCTGTGTGCCTTTCAAAGCCGCAGTCGCCGCTTTGGCAAGGTCTAAGCTTTGGCAAGGTCTAAGTTACCCTAACAATCTCAATCACTCGTATGTTTGAAACCCTCCGACGGTTTGTCACCACCCACTGGGTCGATCTTAACTGGGCTTTGTATGACAAACTCAGTAGCCCTAAACGAGTCAGCTTGGCCTTAATCCTTATTGTGATTGGTGCCTGGGTAGGGTTAAGGAAATGGCCTCAGCTTAGACGTTGGATTAGTCGGGCGGCGATCGCGACCCTGTTGCTGTATTGGCTGATTATTTTGCCGATCACCGCACCGCTGCTAACAGGAGTTCTGCTTAAGGTTCTGCCTACCGATCTGGGCGGTAAGGCCGATGCCATTGTGGTCTTAACTCGCAGCGAAGATGTGATGGGCGATCGCTACCAATTGGCTCTAGACCTGTGGAAGGCCCAACGTGCCCCCCGCCTATTTGTCACCAGCGATAAAAACTTTGAATTAGTCCAGGAACTTATTCAGGTTAATGGCTACCCCACCCAAATTGTCAGTGCTACCGGATGTGCCCGTACCACAAAAGACGAAGCCACGTCTACAGCGGCTATCTTGGGACCTCAAGGCATAAAGACTATTATCTTGATGACCGATGCACCGCATATATTGCGGGCTTATCTAACCTTTCAGGGAGTGGGCTTTTCAGTGATGCCTCACCCGGTTGACCTACCTCCGTCTCTCAGCTCTGCCAAACGGTCTTTTCTGGTCATTCGGGAATACATCAGCTTGGCCAGCTATGCCTTTTTAGGCCGGCTTCAACCTAAAACAGATGATGTCTTGGCGCACCCCGCCGCAGACCTGCTGCAATCGATCAGCGATCGCGAATGCAGGTTGGAGCGCGCATCAGGTATTGACAAGCCGTTTAACCAAACCTGATGCGCAGTACACTGCCGCCCGCATCTACTAACCCATAACTAGGCTTCTACGGCCCTGCAAAAATTGCTTCGTCTAGATCTTGGCGGCTCAAAGAATACTTAAAGGCTCGCTGGAGATCTTCGCCATTGCCACCCGACTGTAAATAACGAACCGCGATTGAATCTGCCTCCATCATAATTTCAGCTTGCCAATTGGGTTGTTGAACCCGCCAACAGTGGAGATGATCGCGATCTTGCTGGCAACCTTTAGATAGTAACCACTGCTCAATATCGGGCAACGGATGATTATAGAGCGGGGTTTCGGCAGGAGGAAGAGTCATGAATTTACAGTTCAAACAATATAGAGACTTTTCAGCAGCGGGAATTATCGTCCAAGCCTCTATTATAAAACCCCAAAGTTCTGAATTGTTCGCTCTATAGGCAATACAGGATTTTGAGGGATCCGGTCAATTATTCCCTACAGCTGTGCTTCGACTTCTGGATGGGCAGGCGTTGGCTCTAACAGAGCAGGCGCTGGCTCTAACAGAGCAGGCGTTGGCTCTAGGAGAATAGACGGAACCGAGTCTGATGCGCGATCGCCCTGAACCGTTTCGGCCACCTTGCCGGGGTCAAATAGATTTAGGGCAAAGTCACCGCGCGTCGTCCCGACGGCAATTACCAAAATTAGACAACCCACAAACGTAACGCCCAAAATAAACAGAGCAAAAAGCTCTCCCGCAGACAGCGGGCGATCGCCGGGGTCAAAGTGGGCAGACGAACGATACCGACGGCCATCAGCCCCAGAGTGGCTTAGGTCTATGGAGGGTTGCATGACCCGCACCCGAGAGTGGCCAATCTTGAGGTCGTAGATCGAACGCCGCTCTAGATTACTGAGAGTGGCGTAGGCTTCGTTAAGGTCTTGAAATGTTGCTATCGCGATCGCCGCAGGTAACGCCGTTGTATCGGGATGGTAGCGCTTACTTAGCTCCCGATAGGCGCGACGAATGTCCTGAACCGATGCGGCGGGGGTTAGCCCCAGCAAATCATAATACGTTGCGTCTATTTTTTGCTCTGCCACTCCTACCCTCCAACCCTTTTAACCTGTTGGGTCGCTCTCAATCTAGATTTTAGCGCTAGGCAGGCTGATACTCTGCGCTGCGGATCAGCCGGATTTGTGCCAGGGTAAACACCACAGGAATGACGCGGGCATAGTTGGTGGCGATCGCCCGCCAGCCCAAATCTGCAAAAAACCATGCCCATAGCGCCGGACCCAACACCGCCAGCACCGTGCGGGTTGTGCCATATCGCGCCGCCGATACCACTACTCCTCGACGAGCGGCCTGGAGTGTCGCCTGATGAGTGACGGCCAGTCCACCCTGCACTGCGGCCTCTTTTGCCAGTTGATAGGTAGCCGCATGCAACGCAAACTGACGCGCTACCGTCTGCATCAACCAGGGTCGAATCACAGAGTTGATCGCGACGACTCCGCTCCCTTTCAGCACCAAGCCCAACGGATCTTGCTGAAGTGACGCAGGCAGCTGATGGGAAATATCTGCTTGCGAGACCGCCTGCTGCAAACGTCCATTGAGCACCCGTCGTTCTGAAGTAGGCAGCTGCTGCCAAGCTCGGCCTACCAAGATGAGAAAGATTTCTGCTTCTAAATCAGGCGTCGAGAGCGATTGATTGTAGGGGATTTTGAGATAGCGACAGACCTGAATTAACACCTGGCGGTAGCTCACCTGCCGGGTTTTGCCCCGTAGCACCGTCACCCCATCGGCGGCCAAAAACCGAAATCGTTCCTCCAGCGAATCTAGCCAGAGATCTCGATCTTGGCTGCACACATCAATCGGTTCGGGAGCATACATATAATCCAGAGGATTAAGCTGACGGCGAAATAGAATATCGGTCAATCCTTCTAACTCATCGTCCGTTGCCAACTCCAACGCCGTGCGCAATTCATCCACGTCGATCTACCTCCGCCAAATTCTGACCTGGGTTAGTGCCTCATCCCGCCAGAGTCGGGATGTAGAAACTAAAGAACTATCAATATAGAGCCTAGCTGAAAAGCAGAGGAAAAGTTTACTTTTGTCGCTTTTAGTGATTACGTGACGCTGACTGGGTTGAACGCCAACGTCAGTCGGCATTGAGACCCGTTGGGGTGGCTACGGCACAATGAAATCGGCAAGGCTGAGAGCCGCGCTGCCTACTTTTGGAAGAATAGCCAACAGATCGTCGCCATTACGAATCAATACGTTTATCCCTTGTTGGGTGAGGCTAAGGTTGCCAAACGCCAGGTTACCTAAAAGGGCGATCGCATCCCGTCCGACTTGAAAATCTGTAATTAGAGCATGGCCTGCTCCAGATTCTAAGACAAACGTGTCGTTGCCTTGGCCGCCTGTAAGCCAGTCTTTGCCAATGCCACCAGCCAAAATATCGCTGCCCCGACCGCCGAAGAGGTGATCTTGGCCGCGATCGCCCAGCAAAATGTCATCCCCACCCAATCCCAATAGATGATCGCTGCCACGATAGCCGCTGAGCAAATCGCTAGTCCTCATCCCTTTTAAGACATTAGAGGTGCGATCGCCAGCCAAAATATTGGATGCGCCCGTCAAAATGTCGTCAAACAAACCTCCAGCAATATCGCGCACTTGACGCGTAAAACGGCTGAGAGTATCGCCAGTTAAGTCATCTCCGCTGCCGTTTCCGCTGATAGAGTCATCGTCAAACAATTCGTTGAGATTCGCGGTTCCCACGAGCGAATCCAAGTCTTTCAGCACTTGATTCACGCTCAAATCGCCCACGAACCCCTTCAACAGCCCGTCAAAGTCAACCCCAAGCAGATCCACCCTACCCAGCGTGCTGTCCACACTGTTAAACAGCCTGACTAGATTAAAATCGCCAAAAAACGAGTCTAAGCCGCCTAGTAGGTCGTCGGCTAACCCATCCAGGCTGATATTGTCAAAAAAGTCGCCAAGGTCAATTTTCCCTAGATCGATTTGCTTGAAAAAATCAGTCACCTGATCAACCAGGTTGCCACCGATTAGCCGATCAAATTGATCAGCCACATCATCAAAAATAGAGTCGAGTTGAAGTGCCATGGGTTAGAAGGTAAACGCGGAAATGCATGGTCAGCGGTGGCGATCGCCACCTTTTCTATCCACATACTGACGCACCACTCTAACAAAAGTGCCAACCTGAGAAAAATGAAAGATTTTAACGGCGGTTAGGCTATTTGCAAACTGATTCTAGCGATCAAACACGGCTGATGCGAACTGTAGGGGCGGTTCGCATCAGCCCTTACTGGAGCTTGCTGCGATCGAGCTTTAACACCAGCACTCCGAGCGGTGGCAAACACAAGTCAATTGAATAAGGCTGGTTGTGGAATGACCACTCTTCTGACCATTTGCCACCCAAGTTGCCCATGTTGCTGCCGCCATACTCCCGCGCGTCACTGTTAAACAGTTCTTGGTAAAACCCTGCTTCTGGGACACCCACTCGATAGTGAGAGTGGGGCTGTGGCGTAAAGTTAGAGACCGTGATCAGATATTCCTGAGGGTCTTTGCAGCGGCGAATGAACGCCACGACACTATGACGGTTGTCGCTGCAATCAATCCACTCAAACCCTTCATTGGAGAAATCTTGGGTATAGAGAGCGGGCTGGCTCCGATAAAACTCGTTGAGTTTGCCCATAAAGTGCTTCAGTTTTCGGGGCGCTTCAAACTGGAGCAGCTGCCATTCCAAGTCGCCCCAAACGTTCCACTCGCTCCATTGGCCAAACTCTAGGCTCATAAACAGGGTTTTTTTGCCGGGATGCGCAAACATATAAGTAAACAGGCAGCGCACACTGGCATACTTTTGCCACTCATCGCCCGGAATCTTACCAATCATGTTGCTCTTACCATGCACCACCTCATCGTGCGAGAACGCCAGCATAAAGTTTTCGCTGAAGGCGTACATCAGGCTGAAGGTGAGGTTGTTTTGGTGGAATTGACGGAACCAGGGGTCCATGCTGAAAAAGTCGAGCATGTCGTGCATCCAGCCCATATTCCACTTGAGGTTGAAACCTAGCCCACCCACATAGGTCGGCCAAGATACCATGGGCCACGAGGTTGACTCTTCGGCAATGCTAAGCGCCCCAGGGAAATAGCTAAACACGACATGGTTCATTTGCCGCAAGAAGTCGGCCGCTTCGATATTCTCTCGACCGCCATATTGATTGGTGACCCATTCTCCTGGCTCGCGGCAATAGTCGAGGTAGAGCATGGAGGCCACGGCATCTACCCGAATGCCATCGATGTGATATTTGTCGAACCAAAATAGGGCATTGGAAACTAAGAAGTTGCGCACTTCATTGCGGGCATAGTTAAAGACCAGCGTGCCCCAGCCTTTGTGTTCACCTTTGCGTGGATCGGCATGTTCGTAAAGGCAGGTGCCGTCAAAATTAGCCAGCCCATGCCCATCTTTGGGAAAGTGTCCCGGCACCCAGTCCACAATCACCCCAATGCCATTTAGATGACATTGGTCAATCAAGTACATCAGGTCTTGAGGAGTCCCATAGCGCGAGGTGGCCGCATAATATCCGGTGACTTGATAGCCCCAGGAACCATCGAACGGATGTTCGGCGATCGGCAATAGCTCGATGTGGGTGAAGCCTAAATCTTTGACATAGGGAATCAGCCGCTCGGCCAGTTCGCGATAGGTGAGGAATCTCGCGCCCGGTTTGAGGTCGGCCACAATCACGGGGGCGATTTCCGTACCATCCGGTCGAACGTAGGGTTCCGATGATGACCCGTGCAGCCAAGAGCCAATGTGAACTTCGTAGACCGAAATGGGCTGGGTTAATGGCTCGGTGTGGCGACGTTGTTCCATCCAGTCGCGATCGCCCCACTCATAGGTGCCCAGATCCGCCACAATCGACGCCGTTTTCGGTCTTACCTCTTGTTGAAACCCATGAGGATCAGACTTTTCGTAGATATGTCCTTCTTGGTTTTTGATCTCATATTTGTAGTGGGTGCCCACCCCCAAGCTCGGAATAAACAGCTCCCAGATGCCGTCCCCCAGCCGTCGCATTTGGTGCTTGCGGCCATCCCACCAGTTAAAATCACCTAACACAGAGACATTTCGAGCGTTGGGTGCCCACACCGCAAAATAAACCCCTGCCACCCCGTTTACTTCAGCCAAGTGCGCACCTAGCTTTTCGTAAATGCGATGATGGTTGCCTTCCGCAAACAAATGCACATCAAAATCAGTGACCAACGGCGATCGGAAAGCATATGGGTCATAGATTACGCGCTCTTGATCACCCTCTTTAATTCGCAGTTGATAATTACTCAGGTCTGCCATATCCAAAATGCATTCAAAAAAATGAGGATCGTGTACCGAGGACATCGGATACTCTTCTCGTTGTTCGGGGATAACGACCCAAGCCGCGTCAGCATTAGGCAAGTAGGCTCGAACTGCCCAGCAAGTTTTATCACTGTTTTGAACCGGATGCGGCCCTAACACTTCAAAGGGATCGTGATGCTGATTGCCAACAATGCGATTAACTTGCTCTGGTGCAACAGTCGATGACATGGAATTACCTACTTATCGTAAGGGTCTAAAACGGCTTTATTGATACGACGCGATGGGAGTACAAATCTCGAGAAACCGCTGGATCTAGCGTCTCCAAAATCAAACCACTGAAACCCTCGTACTCGTTCAGTACGTAGGCGCGCCTAGAGCATACACTACACCGGACATCAGTGGTTTGTGAGAGCAATACAGGTTTGGCGATCGCCCCTTAGCCCATCATCAAATCACTCGATCAATCTGAAAATAATATGAAAATATATAAAGATTTGCCCGAGCTACTGTAATAAACCGTAGCAAATTACGGGCAAAGTCTCAAACTTCTCGATGAAGTTGTAGTCTCTGTCGCCAACGTGATACATTTAAAAATCTTGGGCGATTAGCACAGTGGTAGCGCACTTCCTTCACACGGAAGGGGTCACTGGTTCGAATCCAGTATCGCCCATTTCTGATAAAAAGAGCCTGAAACTGTTTCCTAGCAGCCCTGCAAGCGTTTCAAAAGGGGACAGCTTTGAGCTGAGGAATAGTTCTGTTTAGGAACGATTAGGAACCAAGTCGTCCAGCTGTAAAGCTTGGTCACTGTAGAACCATTTTTACAGACATTTTGTTTTAAAGACATTTTGACGATCAGATTTGAACTAATGATCACAATTAGTGCATGCGATCGCCCTATCAGATTTTTCTCAACTTGAACGGAATTCCTATCTGTAATTCTAAGTTGGCGATCGCAGCAGAAAAAATCTGAATAATATACCTCGTTGGGGTAATGACATAGATCAAAATACGATTTCTTTGGTATCAGTCATCACAACAATCTTGATTGCTTTGGTCGATTAGATCGTGACCTACGTCAACACCTTGAAATGACAACAAGCCATCTTATTGGGTCACAGCCAGAACAAGGCAAGACCAAGGAAACAAAGATAAAAATCTGAAGCTAAATATCGTTCTCATCTGGAGAGCTACTGATCTACGTCATTACAAGAATTCTCTCCACAATTGATTAATCTAATTTATAGAAACTGCCCTTTTTATCAAAATACGTTATCTTGTAGCTGTCTACACAAAAATCTAGGTGAATCTATGACTGACATAGTTGATACTGCTGTTAATGCTGGTTCTTTCAGCACTCTAGTTTCTGCAATTAAAGCTGCTGGACTAGTAGAAACTCTGAAGGGCGCAGGTCCCTTTACCGTTTTTGCGCCTACTGATGAAGCATTTGCTAAACTTCCCAAGGGCACCGTTGAAGGCTTGCTCAAGGATCTTCCCAAACTCAAGAAGATCCTGACCTATCACGTTGTTTCTGGCAAAGTGATGGCTGCTGATGTAGTCAAGCTGACATCGGCGAAAACAGTTGAAGGCTCAACTGTAAAAATTGACGCTTCTCATGGCGTTAAAGTAAATGACTCTACCGTCACAACACCCGATGTGGCTGCTGACAATGGCGTCATTCACATCATCGATACCGTGTTGCTTCCTGCCTAAGCTAATGCGTAGATAGCGTTAAAATTCGGTAAATCCGTGAGGGGTCGCAACTGCTAGTAGCTGCGACCCCTCACTCTTTATACGCAGGTTTGTATGCACTTTGGATACATAGCTGCTATTATCCAAAGTGCTTTTCTAGAAATTAGGGAAAGGCCAATTAACAACAGCCAAAATGCCTTTCATTGAGCGTTCAAACGTACCTCGCGATATAAGGTACTTTTTCGGTTATTTTGCTTTGGTCTTGATCTGGATGCGAGGCCGAACGGTTTATCTAAGGTGCTGTAGCGGCGATCGCCTCAATTGGGAAACCTACTGCTTTCCAAGCTGGAAATCCGCCCCGCAGTTCAGATACATTTTTGTATCCAGCGGTGCACAAATACTGAGCGGCAGTGGCAGACATCTCGTCAGTTTCGCCATATACGTATAAGTCGCGCTCTAGATCCAGGCTGCTCAATGCCCGATCGACCAATACTGCCAGCGGTAAAGGAATTGCCCCTTGAATGTGTCCGGCATTAAACTCCAGGCGATCGCGCACATCCAAAATCGTTAACGCTGGTTTTCCCCAGTCTAGGCGAGCTTTCAGGTCATACACGTTGGACTTGGGCTGTATGGGCGGCGGCGTAGGAATGATGCCAAACAGGTTACTCATAGGACTGGTGCAGGGTGAGAAGGGTTATCTGCACTGTAACAATATTCCTCAAAGTTTACAAACTTTTGTATAGAAAACTTGACGAATAGACTGAGCTGTGGAAGGGCAATATTAGCAGTAATCTAGTCTGGATTAATTAGATAGCAACTTCTGCAATGTCTGTCATATCTGACCAAGCGGAGAGCGGATTAGAGCTGCTGGGGGTATCCCATTGGCAGCGTGGCTCGAATTGGCAGAGGTTACAGGTGCCGCGCAGCTCTTCAGTTCGGGGGAAGTCAGTGCCAGCAGTGTAGCCGTCTATCCAAGCTGTGAGTTGATTCAATAACTGCGTTAAATCTTGACGGGTGCGTTCATGCTCGGCGGCGCTGTAGGCAAACCGCAGAGATTGCGGCTGGAGGGCGATCGCTCCCTGCTGTGACGAACGGACAAACCAGTAGGTCATCGACAGCTGTTCGGGCAAGTAGCGACTCGTTTCGACTAAAACAAACCGATACAGCCGGGTTTGCCAATCTTGCGCCAGCCGCTGCTGATTCTGGGGTTTGGCATAGGTTTTCCAATCTAAAATCTGCGCGTGCTCGGCGTCTAAAATCATTAGGTCATACACAACAGTTAGCAGGTAGCCCTGAAGTTCTAAGCTGCGCCGATGTTCGCTTTGACGAAAGGTAGCTGGACGAAAAGTAGCTGGACGAAAGGTCGCAGGACGAAAGGCAGCAGAGCGATCGCCAAATAGTTCTGGAGCAGCCGCTATAAAGGATTGCACGACGTCAAACAAGTCCGCTTCTGACGCTAGCTCTAGCTCTGTCAGCGGCAGCCCCAATTCATGCTGCTGCATTAGCAGGTGAAATCGGTTACCCCAGGCCATGTTCTCTTGCTGCTCTGGGCTAACGGGGGACGCCAGTTGATCGAGGTAGATATGCTGAAAGCGGCGAGGGCAGGCTGCTAGCAAATTCAACTGTCCTTGGGAGAGCCGCAGCAGGGACGGTGACATAAATTTAAGCGACTTTAGTCAGGACAAAAACACTGCCAACGTTGCCTCGACCAATGCGCAGATCGTCGTCTAAATAGGTAATGTCTAGCCAGCCTTTTTGATCGGCGCGGGTAATAGCAAAATCGAATGCAGTGAATTTTTTGCCTGCTTCAATTTCTTGCACAAAGCGATCGCACGCTTGGTAGCCAATCAGCCGCTGTAAGCCAAAAATTCCCCGGTTAAACCGCACCTTAACGCGCTGCTCGGAAACGGGTTCAAACTGCGCCACCACACTCACCAATCCTTCTAAAAACGGGATGCCCGACACTTCGGCCACGTTATAAATCTGCTGGGTCTGAACCCGCACAAATTGATAAATTTGCCCCAGCTTTAACAGTGGCACCCGGTCGATGCCCAATAGTTCTTGGCTGGTGGTGTAGAGCAAGCGCCAGTTGCCGTCTAGCTTGTCGGCAGCTTCTAGCGGTCGAGGCGTGGGGTTGCGGTCTTCGAGCTGCGCGATCGCCGCCAGAATCGCTTGCCTGTCGGTATCGGTGGCCAACAAGCCGCGATTTGTCCCTGCGATCGCTCTCAGCAATTCTGCTTTGCCAATCATATGCTGTGCCTTTCAAACCCTATCTTTAGTATCCACTAACCGTAGAAGTTGTTCTAAAAGTATTGTGAAAGGCCAGGATTATGCCCAAACTCAACGTTTCATTAAGGGTTACATCGTTCTCGAATGTATTGGCACATAAAGGCTGAATATGCCTCTCGCTGGGTGGCATAGGCTGTGGTTTGTCGCGATTGGGTGCAGTCGTGCTGCGCCCAGTAGGTCACATAATACCGACGGGCAGAATTTTGCAGCACCCAGTAAACCCAGCGGGTGCTAACGGAACCACTGGCCACCCGGCGATCGCCTGTCGTCATACCGGGGCAGGTTGGGCTGCTGGCGACCGTGTCGGCTGTAATTATTGATCGCTCAACGGGGTGGATAGAGCGCACAGGGTTGAGCGCTGGGGCAGGAGCCGCTAGAGCCATGCTACCCAGAGTCAGGAAGAGAGGGGCGATCGCCCAAGGAGCAGTCAAATTTGGCATCGGTATTGCACGCATTGTGAAGTGGATAGAAGCCCTGAAGCAAAGCACATGGCCACAGCGTCTGGACACACTGATGCTTCAAGCTACCCTGACGTCTTGGGCGATCGCCTAGAGGAATTTGCCGAACAATGGCGCACCATTAACGATTAGGTAGAAAATCCTGCGTAATTATCTCTAGTAGAAGACGGCGCAAGTTTAGCTACCGTAGGGCGGGCATCTTGCCCGCGCAGGCTGGAAGCCTGCACTACGAAGGCAGATTTACGCCTCAGACTACTAGCTGGCTGGCGCGTTTACCCAGCGGTAGGAGGTTCGGCGAGATCGGCAGCGGGGGGTGGCGTGTGGGGACGACGGCGCTGCAAGAAAACTGTGGCGGCGATCGCCAAAAATAACCAGTAAGGGCTATAGGCCACCAGCCAAATGCCCAGCTTCATCAGGCCGACGGTAAACTGGCCAACGGCATGGCTGGCCTGCTCCCAAGATTCTTGCAGTTCGCCAGCTAGCGGCGGTTGCGGTGGGATGGAGGCGATCGACTCTTCCAGGTTCACATTCACCACCGAATACGCTACCCGATTCGACAAATCGGTAAACTGGGCATCGATTTGTTCAATTTGGCTGCGGACGTTGCTCAGCTCTTGCGACACCTTTAACACATCGCTAATGCCACCAGAACGGTTCATAATTTTGAGCAACATGGCTTCGGTATTGCGCAGGTTACGCAGCCGCGCCTGGAAGTCTACTAATTGGGTCGAAACATCTTCGGCTGTAATTGCCTGTTGCTGCACGGTGCCCAAGGCCGTCAGGGCATTGAGCGTGGCATCTAGTTTGGCCGACGGCACGCGCAGCTGTAATGAAGCGGTATGGCGGATACCCTGATCGGGCGGAATTTGATCTTGCAAACCCAGAATGTCGCCTTGCTGTTGACGGGCGATCGCTGTGACCTTGGCAATACTTTGCTTCACCGAATCGACGGTCAGCGTGACCTGGGCAGTTTTTACCAGTTTGGGCGCGGCCTGAGGCACACCAGCCGCTGCCTCAGTAGCCCCGGCTTGATTGGCAACCGATTGCTTAGCGGCCAGATCAGCAGACTCAGCGAGCGGGGCAGCGGCTTCCATCGGGGCGGCACCCGGAGCAGAGTCCATGGAGGCAGACGGTGCTAAGGATGAGGCGCAGCTTGTGATGAGCATTCCTCCCATTAAGGTGCTGAGCAATAGGGCAGGCTTGAATGAAATGCGGGTTTGGCGGTTCATGAGGAGACACTCCTTGGGGCGTTAGACCGGGAACATTTTTTGTAGAGTGGCGATCGCTACTCGGCCATTATGACCAACCACTCTAGTCAGATAGGACTAGTTACACATTCCGCAACAGCCATTGAAAGAGAGTGCTCAGCGACGCTATACCTGTTCCGACTCCAGGGCAGCCAGTACCGCCTTGGGCAACAGCTTGTCTTTGAACCAAATTATCTGGGCGGGAGTGTCACTGACCTTCACCCCGGCTTTTTCTAAATTGAGCCGTTCTGAAATTGCTAGAATTAAGTTATTGCAGCCCGATTGCCGCACCTGGGAGAACTTTTTCCGCAGATATTCGGGTCGCCAGTAGCCCACAATTTCGAGCAGCACGGTGCGGCCATAGGGATGCACCAGCCGAAAATCGGGAATCATCACACTGCCCGGAATCGGAATTAAATCGACTTCGCGCTCCAGCACCCAGTCCGTTTTGAGGGCGTCCCAACGCTCGGCAAAGGCCGATTCCAACATGCTGTCGTAGGGCTTGCCGGGTGGGTAATGGCTGACCAAATCACAGGTAGAATTCAGCGTAAACCGACAGGTTTTGGGCGCGCCGGCATAGTCGCGCATCTGCAATTCGGCGCTGAGGCTCCACTTGGTCACATGCAGCAGCGCCGGGATCAGTTTGGCAATGTCTAACCCGTAGCGGGTGCTGGTGGTAAACAAGCTAGTGGGGCCATCAATTGTGATGGTAAACCCGTGGTCGGCATCGCCTTCAATGTAGGCCATTAGCCCAAAGAGCTTGAGGTAGCGAAATAGCAGCTTATATTCAC
>CASBQX010000112.1 GCA_949127925.1 Synechococcales cyanobacterium PMM_0002 | reverse complement strand
TCAGCCAATCGTGCAAATTTAAGTCGGCTTTAGCGGCACAAAACTGGTGTAGGCCAAAGTCTCTGGAAAGGGCTTCAAATACCTTGATCCCACGAATGCTGTTACCTTTTTGATCGAGCAACGGTGAGAAGGTGCCAATGCCTAACTTGCGCGGCACCACGGCTGTAATTCCACCCCCAACGCCACTTTTGGCCGGAATGCCGATCCGATACGCCCATTCGCCCGAATAGTCATACATGCCGCAGGCTAGCATGACGCTAATCACGTCTTGCACATAGTGTTCGTCGATCGCCCGATTGCCTGTGATTGGATTCACGCCGCCATTGGCTAGTGTGGCCGCCATCAATGCCAAATCGCGCGCGGTCACCATCAGTGAACATTGCTGAAAGTAAAGGTCGAGGGTGTCTTCAATTTTTTCAGAGACCATGCCAAAGTTGAGCATCAGATGGGCGATCGCCCGATTGCGGTGTCCAGTAGCTTTTTCTGACAAAAAGACAGGCACATTGATGTTTAGCTCGCGCCCGGTGTAGCAGCTAAACATATCGAGTACGCGCTTGAGGCGTTCGGTGGCGGTGTCGCCTTTGACGAGGTCGGTGGTGGCGATCGCCCCCGCATTCACCATCGGGTTGTAGGGACGATTGGTTTTCTCATCTAGCACAATCGAATTAAACGCTTCGCCAGTGGGTTCAACGCTGACCTTGCTGTTGACATACTCGCGGCCATGATCGTCTAGCGCCATCCCGTAGATAAACCCCTTTGAGACGGACTGAATCGTAAATAGTTGGTCGCAGTCGCCCACTTCAAACACCTGCCCGTCTGGGGTGATCACACAGATCCCGAACCAGTCTGGGTTGGCCTGCGCCAGTTCGGGAATGTAGCTTGCGGCCTTCCCTGTTTGCAGCGGCTGGTATTGAGCGTGCAAATTGGTGAGATAGGTTTGAAAGGGAGACGCAGCGGCGCGGGTGGCGTTTGCCAGTGACTGTAAATCGTGATTTGCCATGATCGAGAATCCGAATTTAAAGTCCGGGATGAATGGAATGATTAACGCCATTTAACGCTATTTCAGCCCAGAGGCGATCGCCACTCAAAAAATTTGGTAGGCTGAAAGGCAAAAGTAGCCGAATTAAAGCGGTTTCTCCAGCTATGCAAATTCTTCACGGTACTTGGATTCCGGCGGCGGCGGATGCATTTGTCCAACGAGGGACGTTCTATCTGTGGGTAGAAACGACTGAGCGGCGGCGGTTTCGTCAGCCCAGCCAGCGGCATCCATATCAGCTGGTGGCCGCCGATTTGGTCTTGCTGCTTGACAAAGAATTGGGGATTCAGTTCCCATACAGCTACAGGCTAGAAGACGTGACTAGGCCGCAATATTTTCTGCTGCCCACCGCCGATCAGCAGCCGTTGCCGTCGCTGGAACTGTCGCGCTATCTGGAAGCTGAGGTGCCGGAAACGTTTGAGTTGCAGTATTGGCAGGTCGATTGTTATGCCATCACGTCATCTGCCAAAGGCGGCGGCACCGTTAATGCTGTCGTCAATCTGCTCAGCGAACTGCATTTTTTGGCATTGCACAACCTGGCTGAGGTGCAGCTGGGCGCAGATCTGCTGTTTTGGTTTCACTATACTCAAGCGCTAAAGCGGATTATTTTTAATGACCAATATATTCCGTCCCTGAAGTATCGGGAATTAAAGGCCGCTAAGGCTACCGGGAAGTCGAGTCAGGCCAAAACTCAGACGGAACCCTCCCCTACGACCACTCGCGGCAAACTTGCCCAAACAGCAGTGGTGCAGGAGACGAAAACCAGACGGCGATCGCCTGCTAAATCCAAAGCCTCAACGGCGGCTAAACAAACAATTGACGGATCAGCCATTGCTGCCGACCAGGCTTCAAGTCAACCTTCAAGTCAACCGTTTGAAATTTATCCGGGGTGGGAGTGGATTGGCGAAGGGTATGAAACGACGGTTCAGCAGTATGTGGACTATATGCCGTTGGCCTGCGTGGCTGGGGCAGCAGAACCGCGCCAGGTGCCAGAATTTTATGATCGCGCTACCTTGCTGCGTCAGTTCTCGGAGTGTTTGCTGACAGATGTGGTGACCCATACACCGCTAACTCAGGTGGTGGAGAAAACCATTGCCGAGTCGCTCCTAGACGACTGCTGGCATCGCAGCGGCCAGCCCTGGGTGCCGGGGACTCGACTGGAACCCTATCGCCAGTGGCAGGTTTGGCGCGATCGCATTGTGCGAACCCAGTCGGATCAGCCGTTCTACCTCTGTTTTCAACTGCAAGATCCAGCCAACTCCACCGATCCGTGGGCACTTCAGTTTCAGGTCGCACCCAAGGACGATCCCTCGTTGCGCATGGCACTGCAAGACTACTGGAAAATGCGACCCCAACAGCGCCAGCAGGTAAAAACCCAGATGGGAGCAGCCTTTGAGCAACAGCTGCTAATGAATTTGGGCTATGCGGCGCGGATCTATCCGGCGATTTGGCAGGGGCTAGAAACGGATCAGCCGACGGGGATCACGCTGGAGTTGGACGCGGCGTTTGCGTTTCTCAAAGAGCTGGCCTGGGTGCTGGAGAATGCGGGCTTTAAGGTCATGGTACCCGCTTGGTGGACGCCGCAGGGACGCCGACGGGCGAAGGTCAAACTGAAGGCGAAGGGCAAGTCGCTAACAGGGGGCGAAGACAAGGCCAAGAGCTATTTTTCGTTCGACAGTTTGGTGGAATACCAGTATGAGCTGGCGATCGGCAGTGAGCCAGTGAGTCAGCAAGAGTGGGAAGAACTGGTGAATGCGAAAACGCCGCTGGTCAAGTTTCGCGGGCAATGGCTGGAGCTAGACCAAGACAAAATGCAGCAGATGCTGGCGTTTTGGCAAACTCAGCAGCAGGAAAATCCTGAACTGAGCCTGCTAGATTTTCTGAAGCTGACGGCGGGCGGAGACGATGAGCTGGAGCTGGCGGTCGATCGGCAAGATGTGCTGTCTGGCATGTTGCAGAGCTTGGGCGATCCCAGCCAACTCCAGCCAATCGACAATCCGCAGCAGCTCCAAGGGCAGCTGCGCGAGTACCAAAAACGGGGAGTGTCATGGCTGCATTACCTGGAGCAGCTCGGCTTAAACGGCTGTCTGGCCGATGATATGGGTCTGGGGAAAACGATTCAGGTGATTGCGCGGCTGCTGCAAGAGCGGGAGTTGGCGCAGCAGGCTGGGGTCAAAAATATCCCGCCGACGCTGCTGGTTGCGCCAACGTCGGTGGTGGGCAACTGGCATCACGAAATCCAAAAGTTTGCGCCACAGTTGCAGGCCGTGGTGCATCACGGCAGCGATCGCCTCAAAGACAGCAAAGCCTTTAAACAGCTCTGCCGCACCCACGACCTGGTAATTACCTCGTTCTCACTGGCGCGGCTAGACGTCAAACTGCTGGGCGAGATCAAGTGGCATCGAATTGTGTTGGACGAAGCGCAGAACATCAAAAACCCAAAAGCGGCGCTAACCAAAGCAATTTTGAAACTAAATGCCCCCCATCGGCTGGCCTTAACTGGAACCCCGATCGAAAACCGCTTGCTGGACTTGTGGTCGATTTTCAATTTTCTGCATCCCGGCTACTTGGGCAACCAGACCCAATTTCGCCGTAATTTTGAACTGCCGATTCAAAAAAATGGCGATCGCCAGCAATCAATTATCCTAAAAAAATTGGTAGAACCATTCATTTTGCGCCGGGTCAAAACCGACCAATCGATTATTAAAGACCTGCCCGATAAAGTGGAGCAAAAGCTCTATTGCAACCTCACCACCGAACAGGCATCGCTTTATTCGGCGGTGGTCAAAGATGTGGAACGGCAACTAGAGGAGGTCGAGGGCTTGCAGCGTAAGGGCTTAATTTTGGCAACGCTGACCAAACTGAAGCAAATTTGCAACCATCCAATGCAGTTTCTGCAAGACGGTAGCGACTTTACGGCAGAGCGATCGCACAAGCTGATGCGGCTCAGCGAGATGGTGCAGGAGGCGATCGACGAAGGGGAAAGTATGCTGATTTTTACCCAATTTAACGAGCTGGGCAGCGCCTTAGAAAAATACTTGCGTCAGGTCTGTCATTACAACACCTACTACCTGTCGGGCAGCACGCCGCGACCCAAACGCGAAAAAATGATTACCGCCTTTCAAGATCCCGAAACCGAACCGTCAGTGTTTGTGCTATCGCTGAAAGCGGGCGGCGTCGGCATTACCCT
>CASBQX010000111.1 GCA_949127925.1 Synechococcales cyanobacterium PMM_0002 | reverse complement strand
TTCTCAGCGCCGAGATTAAGGACGCTCATCGATCAATCTGTGTGGTATCTGAGGAGTCAGACATGATGAAACGTGCATCGATTATTTCGCAGTCGCTGCTGACCGCTGGCGTGGCTATATCGGCGATCGCCCTCATTCCCCAAGTCGTGCAAGCAGACCCAATAGAACCCGGTTCAGCCTTACCCCGATTGAGTCCAGTTGTGGTCTCGCCTGCCCAGCCTGCTGCCACAATCGAAGCCAGTGTGCCCACTCTGGTCGAAGACCCGGCAGATCCATCGACCAGCTATGCGGCCACCGATTTGCTTGCGCCTCCAGCAGCAGCCGATCCCTCAGCAGCCAATTCCTCAGCGGCCACTCCCTCATCCCAATCCGGTTCTCGCCCGGTTGAGTTCCAGATTGCTCAAGACTCTGAACCGCTACTGCTAGAAACTCAAGAGACGCGATATCGGCTGGGCTACATTGGCGTTGGGGCAAACCTAGGGTTGACGGGTGATGGCGCGCTATCGGATGAAGGCTTTGCCGTTTTTAGCAAAATACCTCTCTCCTCTAACCTGTCACTTCGACCCGCCGTTATCTTCACAAACGATGTGGGGATTTTAGTACCTGTTACCTATGATTTTCAAATTGGCAGCAGCGATTTGCCGAGAGCGTTGCCCTACCTGGGCACGGGTATTTCGATTTCGACAGGCAATGACAGCGAAGTTGACTTTTTAGTTACTGGAGGGGTAGACATCCCGATTAATCGGCAATTTACGGCTACAGCGGGGGTCAATGTGGCTCCGTTTAACTCATTTGATCTGGGTATCTTATTGGGCGTTGCTTACAACTTTGAAGCTAGAACGGTAAGCACCTCGGTCGCCTCGGTCAATCCTGAGTTTTTCGGTCAAGATGCCCGCTCCAATCCGTCCTTTTTGGGGGCTGGGCTGAATTTGGGCATTGGTGGAGACAGCGCCTTAGGGGATAGTAGTTTTGCTGTGCTCAGCAAACTGGCTCTAGGACCTAGCGTTTCGGTGCGGCCTACCCTGCTGATAGAAAACGACGTCACGTTTTTAATTCCTGTCACCTACGACTTTGAACCCATTACCACTGAGTATTTGACCCTAGCGCCCTATGCCGGAGGTGGCCTATCCTTCTCCACAGGCGACGATAGCAATTTTGATTTGCTGCTATCTGCCGGGTTCGATGTGCCAATCACCCGTAACTTGGCGGCTACAACAGGCATCAACATCACCCCGTTTGACTCGTTTGATATCGGCGTTCAAGCTGGGCTAGTTTATACCTTTAGCAGCTACTGAGGATCACAAATTCGTCAACACACAATTCCCTGAGTAGGGACATGGCACTGCCATGTCCCTACAGGTGTGTCAATTTTGCAGATGATTTTTTGCAGATGATTTAATTTGCGACTCTAGCATCCGTTACAAATCAGCAACCGTTCAATATTTTCTTCGCTACAATTCGCTACAATTGAACCAGAAATAGAATTGTCTGGACTACCACGCTAGAGAGTAGTACAGACAATTATCTTTATTAGCTGAGTTTGGCTGCTAATCGAGCCATTTAGCTCAGCTTTTCACCCGATTGTTCTGATTTTTGCTGTTCGCATCTCCTATCGGCCTTCCCATGACCATCCAAACTCATCGTCCCGTTAGTCTGAAGGTTATTGTTGCGTACAAAGGCATAGGGGTGTTGGTACTCACAACCGTCAGTCTGGTGTCTGCCGTGAGCTGGCGCAATTATGAAGGGCTGCTGGCGATCGCCCAAAACTATCTGTTAGACGAAGAATTTACCCTGATCGATTGGGTTTTGACCACCGTTTTGAATTTTCAACCCCATAGCCTGCGGATGATTTCCTTTGGCACTGGAGGATATGCGGTAGTGTTGGGTACTGCTACAACAGGCTTTTGGTATGGTAAGCGGTGGGCACGGGTGCTGATGCTGCTGATGGCAGGGGTTCCGCTGCCTTTAGAAATTTATGAATTGCTCAATCATGCGTCTTGGGAGCGGGTGGTCATCCTCTTGATCAACGTAGGGGTGATCGGCTACTTGTTCAAGCATGTATTTGAACCGCTGCCACCTGCTGTAATTTCCCTCGATTCGTAGAGACGCAATTAATCGCGTCTCTACATCATCGCGTCTCTACATAATTTGCTGCGAGCTTTTGTGTCGGGGGTATGTGCGGATTTTAAACCGTCCCATAGATAGACTCAACGGTCTAGTCTAGCAAGATACACTCATAGTGCTCAGGGTGTATTACTTCGTGTCGCGTGACGTCCAGGGCGATCGCCTTCGACCTGCGAACTCTGGTGAACTTAGGTCTGGTGAACTGAGGGATGTTGCGCCAACCATGTTCAATGTTGCAGATCCACGGTTCATTCATCGATTCATTTACGTTGTGACGTCCTATGGAACGCGACACAACCGACGATAGCTCTTCGACCTTCTGCAATCCCAGTAGGAACAACCTTAATATGTCAGCGTCATCTAGAAATGTAATCTCCCAGAGCCAAGCGTTGCCCATGAGCGAATCTCTCTCTGCACCCTGGTCAGCCATCTCTGCACCCATTGATGTCAGCTCACAAAAGCAAGTTGCAGCAGACAAGCTGTCAAACTACGACTTGATTTTGAACTGTCAGACGGGTCTACGCCCAGAGCGCTGTGCCTTTGCAGAGTTAATTCGGCGCTACCAGTCACATGTGGAAAAGGTGCTGTATCATCTTGCTCCTGATTGGTCTGACCGGGCAGACTTGTCCCAAGAAGTTTGGATTAGGGTTTATCGAAACGTCAAGCGGTTGCAAGAACCTGTCAAGTTTCGGGGCTGGCTCAGCCGAATTGCGACTAATTTGTTTTATGACGAATTGCGTAAGCGGAAGCGAGTCAGTGCTCCTTTATCGTTAGATGCACCCCGCAATTTAGAAGATGGGGAAATGGACTGGGAGATTGCATCGGGTGGTCCAGGCCCAACCGAAGATCTGGTTACCCGAGAGTTCTATGAGCAGTTACGAGAAGCGATCGCTGATTTACCTGAAGTCTTTCGTACCACCATTGTGTTACGAGAAATTGAAGGAATGGCGTATGAGGAAATTGCCGAATTAACGGGTGTGTCGTTAGGAACCGTCAAATCTCGCATTGCCAGAGCACGGCAGCGGCTGCAATCGCAGCTTCAGAGTTATTTAGATAGCTAAAGCCGTTAGACTAGGCATCTAACTTGGTGGGTACACTAGAGGGACTATTCAAAATCGTACAGGTCGATCGGTTGGAGTCGATTGACTGGAAACAATTGATATGAACCCGCTAGGACATGCTAAGGTTTGGGTCTTTTCGCTCTACGGTTGGGCTTTCAGGGATAAGGTGGTGCAGGTGTGATGCGAGTGACTGGAAAATTTGGCGATTCTTGCTATGGCTTTTGTAGCGTCGGTTTTTGCAGCATCTAAACCGGGCTGTTTGGACACTGCTCATGAACTCACTTGATCTAAACTAGTGGCCTTTTGGAGTCTGAGTCGTAGATTCAGTTTAATGATCATGCCGAATTTTAATCCTGATCACCACCCCAGGCGCATGCCACCGAACGCTAGATGCGCTAAAAACAGTATTAACCCTTCCCCTGTAGACGGTCTTGTGGACAGCATGGATAACTTGAAACGCGATCGCTTTGAATTATTGAGTGCATATCTAGATGGTGAAGTCACTCCAGCAGAACGCCGTCAGGTGGAAGATTGGCTAGCCAATGACTCAACGGTGCAGCAGCTCTATGCGCGGCTGTTGCGGTTGCGTCAGGGGCTGCGAACGATGCCTGCACCTGTGGCCGAGCGACCCGTCGAGCAAACGGTGCAGGGCGTATTGTCGTCACTAGAGCGCAAACCTCGCCGGACAGCAGTTTGGGGCGGGGCGGCGATCGCAGCTCTGATGGTGGGGGCACTGTCAACGGTGATGATTCCTGCAACTACCTCCCATTTCCAACAGCTAGCCAAAATGCCTGAACCGCCTCTGCCCGAAGGGACTGGGCTAATGGTGGCTCTCGATCGCCCGATTATGGAAATTCCCGATGTGTCTGAAGTAAATTCTACTGTGCTGCCTCAAGCTCCGCCCAATGGTGCCCTCAACAAGCTTCGCACCAAAAGCACAAATCATTAGAGCATAGCTCGTTAATAGAACTACTGATCTTAAGATAAAGTTGATTATGCGTCTGCGTCGGCACGCTAATCAACTTTATTTTTTACTTTTTTTGGGTGTTTGATTTTCTCCATGACCTGGACGCCACAGTTAACTGACGATGGTTCGTTTACCTTCTTTTCGGCAGAGTTTGGGGAGGCGTTTCATAGTCAGGCCGGAGCCAAGGCAGAGGCATTTACCAAATTTTCTCAGGTGACAGGGCTGGCGCGGCGATCGCAGTGCGGTCATCTGCGGCTGCTAGATGTTTGCTACGGTCTGGGATATAACACGGCAGCGGCGCTAGAAACAATTTGGGCGGCTAATCCAACCTGTCGGGTAGAAGTCTACGGGCTAGAGCTAGACGAGACGGTGCCGACGGCGGCGATCGCCCCCGATCTGTTGGCTAGCTGGTCGCCAGCGGTGCAGGTGGCATTGGAGGCGATCGGACTCAGCCACCGACATACAACTCCCCTGCTGCAAGCCACTCTGCTGATTGGCGATGCCCGTCAGACGATTCAACATCTGGCTCAAACTGGCTTTCAAGCCGACGCTATCTTTTTTGACCCCTTTTCGCCTCGCCGCTGCCCGCAGCTGTGGACGGTTGAGTTTTTTACTCAGGTGGTGCGCTGTTTGGCTACCCATGGCACCCTAGCCACATACTCGCGATCGGCGGCGGTGCGCACAGCCATGCAAGCAGCAGGGCTACAGATTGGCACCATTCCACTCGACCAAGCCTACCGTCCCCGCGAATGGTCACAGGGGACA
>CASBQX010000110.1 GCA_949127925.1 Synechococcales cyanobacterium PMM_0002 | reverse complement strand
GATCGCCCCCTGCGTGATCAGCTGGCCAAAACAGGAAAACAGGTAGCTCAATCCTTTACCGCAGAAAAATATCTCAAGCGGTTACATGGCGCATATGCTAAAGCGATCGGTTAGGCTGAGAGGGGTCAGGGGAGACTATCTCCGCCAAAATTGCCTCGATCTGGACAGGCGACGTGCCTTCCCTATCCTTCTTTAACTCTCCCCATCATGACTGAGACTCCTTCCTCTGGGATCATGTTGGCTCTGTTTTCGTTAGCCAATCGTCAGGGTGACCTAACAACTCAGGTCAAAGACCTGCCGGATGACCAGTTTTCTGACCTGCTCGACCAAATTACCGACGAATTTGGCCACTGTCTGCGGGCCATCGACCTAATTAACAACGATGCTCTAGAAACCATGCTAGAGCAGCTATTAGCGGCTTTCACACTCAAGATTGGCCAGATTTTGCAAGCCGATCGCACCACTATTTTTTTGGTGGATGAGGAACGCGAAATGCTGTGGTCTAAGGTGGCTCAAGGGCAGAGCGATCGCCAACTGGACGAACTGCGTCTGCCGCTCAATGGCGGGATCGCGGGTCATGTGGCTACCACGGGAGCCAGCCTCAACATTCCCGACGCCTATGCCAATCACTTGTTTAACCCCGAGATCGATCGCCAAACGGGCTATGTGACGCGCAATATCCTCTGCATGCCCATTTTCGATACGCGGCAGCAGGTAGTAGCCGTGGCGCAATTGTTGAATAAACAAGGCGAAATGCCCTTCGATGCCCAAGATGAAGCCAAGTTTCGCAACTTTGCCGCCTCAATGGGCATCATTTTAGCAAGCTGTAACTCTTTCTATATTGCAGCGCGCAACCAGCGCGGCGCGGTGGCATTGCTTAAAGCAACGGCCTGTCTGGCCCAAAGCCTAGATTTAGAAAAAACCCTCCAAGCTGTGATGGAGGAAGCCCGCAACCTGATGCAGGCCGACCGCAGCACTCTATTTTTACTCGATCGCGACCAGGGTGAACTGTGGTCGAAAGTGACTAAAGCCGACGACAAAACCATCATAGAAATTCGCTTTCCTATGCATCGAGGGATTGCGGGGTTTGTGGCGTCTACCGGACAAGTGGTCAACATTCCCAATGCCTACGACGATCCTCGGTTTGATCCCACCACCGATCAGCTCACGGGCTACCGCACCCGCACCATTCTCTGTATGCCAGTCTACAACTCCGAGGAAAAGCTGATCGGCGTCACCCAGCTAATCAATAAATATCAGGGTGGCTTCAATAATTCTGATGAAGAGTTCATGCGGGCGTTTAATATCCAGGCCGGCATTGCCCTAGAAAATGCTCAACTATTCGAGCGGGTTTTGCTAGAAAAACAGTATCAGAAAGATATTTTGCAAAGTCTTTCCGATGCGGTAATCTCGACCGATTTGCAGGGCAAAATCGTCACAATTAACGATGCGGCGCTACAGCTTTTGGGGTGCTCACTCAGTCGTGACGATACGGTGCAACAGCAGCTGTGGAGCCAAAACCTGGTCGGGCAGCTGGTGTGGGAGGTGATCCCGATCGAAAATCTGCGGATGCGATTAGAAGATAGTTTGAAAACAGGCGCGCGCCATTATGTGCCTGAACAAAGTTTGACGGTGGCTATTTGGGAAGGTTCTGAGGCTGAACTTTTAGCTCAGC
Organism: Synechococcales cyanobacterium PMM_0002; assembly: GCA_949127925.1. Classification (GTDB taxonomy): domain Bacteria; phylum Cyanobacteriota; class Cyanobacteriia; order Elainellales; family Elainellaceae; genus CASBQJ01. Next base: position 1,441 of record CASBQX010000110.1, on the reverse strand, counting down.
CAGCGCATAGTCACAATGAGGAAGAGCGGTTGCCAAATTCTGGCTTAGAGGCTCAGCACCCTAGCTCGAAAGACCTAATTCGGATGTTGCTAATTCGCGATCGCCACCATCCTAGTCGGTACCTATCCTGGTATAAACGTGATCTCGAAGACGCTGCTGAGCTGCTGACGCTACCCGATCCTGCCGCTGCTGCCCCTGCTCCTGCTCCTGCTCCTCATCTGGCTCAAATTCGGGGCATTGAGCGCAGTATCAATCTGACGGTTAACCCGCTGACCAATCCTGAGGGAACGGTGCGGGGCGGGTTGGTCGTGTTAGAAGACATTAGCCAAGAAAAACGGATGAAAGCCACCATGTATCGCTACATGACTCCGGGTGTAGCAGAGCGAGTCATGGCGCTAGGGGACGATGCGCTGATGGTGGGCGAACGCAAAGATGTAACCATTTTGTTCTCCGACATTCGCGGCTACACGGCGCTCACTGAGAAGATGGAAGCGGCGGACGTGGTGTCCCTACTCAACGACTATTTTGAAACGATGGTCGAAGCGGTGTTTAATTTTGAGGGCACGCTAGACAAGTTCATTGGGGATGCCCTAATGGCAGTTTTTGGGGCACCTTTGCCGCTAGAAAACCATGCCTGGATGTCGGTGCAGTCAGCCTTAGACATGCGGCGACGGCTAGCAGAATTTAACGATCGCCGTCGCCTCTCCTCTCAACCCACCATCCGGATTGGTATTGGTATCAGTTCCGGTGCTGTTGTGTCGGGCAATATCGGTTCCCAAAAGCGCATGGACTACACAGTGATTGGCAATGGGGTCGATATTAGTTCGCGGTTAGAGGGTGTGACGAAGGAGTACGGCTGTGATATTATTTTGAGCGAATTCACCTACAACCTATGCCAGGAGCAGGTGTGGGTGCGCGAACTCGACTGCATTCGAGTCAAGGGCAAAAGCCGACCCATCAATATTTATGAATTAATTGGCGATCGCCGCGATTCACTTGAACCCAAAACTCACGAATTCCTGGAACTCTATGCGGCAGGTCGGGTCGCCTATTCCAGCATGAATTTTTCCCAAGCCCTGCGCTACTTCCAATCAGCACAACAGCTACGCCCAAGCGATCGCGCCGTCACCGTCCACCTACAGCGATCGCAAGAGTACCTCCTCACCCCTCCACCTGAAACCTGGGATGGCGTTCATACCATGATGACAAAGTAGATCTTGATCTGTGGATCAAAAGAGGGGCGGTTCGCGAACCGCCCCTCCACAAACATCTATATCCAGCCGACGATTGAATCCGTTTTACCCTTAACTCAGGATCTGCATTTCCTCTTCAAGCTGGTGCAGCAGTTTTACATCCCCTTTGGCTTGGGCAATCCGCATCCGGTGTTGCAAATAGTTCAAAATCGTTTGCCGATGCATCTGATTAGATTCACTGACAAATG
>CASBQX010000109.1 GCA_949127925.1 Synechococcales cyanobacterium PMM_0002 | reverse complement strand
TTCAAATCGGGATGACTGGATTCGAACCAGCGGCCCCTTCGTCCCGAACGAAGTGCGCTACCAAGCTGCGCCACATCCCGTGGGTGGTGATTAGCCACTCAAGTTTTAGCCTATCACACCGCGCTTGAGGAACAAAAGCCTAGTGCCTGGAGTCAGCTGCTGGCCATTCAACTCCGAACCTGTCAAAACTATTCAATCAGGGAAATTTGTTTGGCCTTGCCGCTGACCCGCTTGATCTACGAAAAATCGACCGACTGCTACGTATTTTCCCTACACATTGCAAGTCAGGATTAAGATGGACGGAAATGAGGTAAATATCAACGTATTTGGCCGTTTATTTGGTGCTCAATATCTTTTTACACCTGATAGTTTCTAATCTGCCATTATCCTTCACCCTGAAATGACTGTTTCTAAGCCCCAACCCCAACTACCATCCACTGCTGGGGGGCGATCGCCCTTCCCCCATACGGCATCAGCCCTAAAGCGGGCAGAACGAGCCGTTGCCTGTACCCCGTTTCGGCTACCCGTATTCACTATCATGCGGCTAGAAGGAGTTTCGCTGCGGGCGATCGCCGGGGCTGCGGGCGTTGAACATCAATATACCCGTCAAGCGCTGTCAGAACTGAGCGCCGAAACCGATTTGCTGTGGTTGGTGCAGGTCGGGATCTTGCGGCGCGAAGTAGACGGTCAAGGGTTAACCGATAGCTTTCGGCTGACGCCCTTAGGACGGCAACTGGTAGAGCGTTGGGAACCGCAAGGCCAGGTGCCACCCCCATCGGGTCTAGATTTCTTCTACAATGCGATCGCTCGCTGGGTGCGTCTGCCTGGTTGGTTACACTAGGACAGCTAATGCTTACAGGGCAGCCAGAGCGACAGGCTGTCTGGGTTGCTCAAAACATCTTGGAGGTATCGAATGAAAGCCATCATGGTTGTGGGTACGGCATCTCATGTAGGAAAATCATTTCTAACAGCGGCGCTATGTCGAATTTTGAGCCGACGCGGTTGGCGCGTCTCCCCGTTTAAGGGGCAAAATATGGCACTCAACGCCTACGTCACCGCTAATGGTGGAGAAATTGGCCATGCGCAGGCGGTGCAGGCTTGGGCAGCCGGGGTTGCACCTCGAGTTGAAATGAATCCAATTTTGCTGAAGCCCCAGGGCGATATGACCTCACAGGTCATTTTAAAGGGGCGGGCTGTTGGTAAAGTCAATGCGGCCAACTACTACAGTGAATATTTTGAAGTAGGCTGGCAGGCGATCGAAGAATCGCTGCAACGGTTGGGTGATGAGTTTGACTTGGTGGTCTGTGAAGGGGCGGGTAGCCCGGTCGAAGTGAATCTAAAAGAGCGTGACCTGACCAACATGCGGGTTGCCAAACATTTGGATGCATCCACCTTGCTGATTGCCGATATTGAGCGCGGCGGTGTATTTGCCCACATTGTCGGCACGTTAGACCTGCTAGATCCAGACGAGCGGGCACTGATACGCGGCATTGTGATCAACAAATTTCGCGGGCAGCGCTCGATCTTGCAACCCGGCATTGACTGGCTGCAAGAAAGAACGGGGATTCCTGTGATTGGGGTAATCCCATGGTTTGATCACGAATTTCCAGCCGAAGATTCGCTTTCATTGCTCGATCGCCCCTCGGGCAGCTCCAACAACGACATCAACATTGCCGTAATTCGGATGCCCCGAATTTCCAACTTCACCGATTTTGATCCGCTAGAGTCAGAACCTACCGTCAACATTCGCTATGTTGGACTCAAAGATTCATTGGGCTACCCTGACGCCGTGATTTTACCCGGTTCTAAAACCACCATTGCTGATTTAGTTGCCCTACAGCGCAGCGGACTAGCAGAAGAAATCCAAAATTATGCGATCGCTGGCGGCACCGTGTTGGGCATTTGTGGAGGGTTTCAAATGATGGGCAAAATGCTAGCCGATCCTGAAGGCGTCGAAGGGCAAGAAGGCCGCTATAAAGGCTTAGACTTACTGCCGATTAAAACCGTGATTACTGGGCAAAAAATAGCGCGACAGCGACAAGTCACCTCAAACTTTCCGCAAGCTGGCCTACCCGTTTTGGGCTACGAAATTCATCAGGGGCGCAGCCATCTGGCCGAAAACGAGCTAGAAGCAAACGGGGCTACCTGCAACCCCTTATTTGACGATCGCAACTTAGGCTTAGTAGACTCGACCCAATCACTCTGGGGCACCTATTTACACGGGCTGTTTGACAATGGAGCCTGGAGACGGGCATGGTTGAACCGATTGCGCCAACAGCGCGGCTTGAGTTCGCTGCCCACAGGGATTTCCAATTATCGAGAACAGCGAGAAGCCATGCTCGATTCGCTGGCAGATGTGGTGGAATCGTATCTAGATTTGACGGTGTTAGACCCGTACTTGAAAAAGTAATAATGCTATGAGTGTAGAAATTCGGTTTTTACCCGATGATGTGGTCGTTCGAGCTGATGTGGGCGAACCGCTGTTGCATGTGGCAGCGCGGGCTGGGGTATCGATTCCGACGGGCTGTTTGATGGGGTCTTGCCATGCCTGTGAAGTAGAGATTGAAGGCGGCGATTCGCTATGTGCCTGCGTCAGTGGGATGCCGTCGGGGCAGTCGGCGCTCACCATTAGTTTGTTTGTAGATCCCAGTTGGTGAGGGGTAATTCAGGGGTGATTGAGGGGAATACGGGTGAGTAATACACTAACGAATCGTGGGCAGACCGCACGGGTGGCGATCGCCCTCGGCAGTAACCTAGGTGATTCGCGCGCCATTGTTGAATCTGCCTTAAAAACCCTGGCGCACACTCCAGGGTTCACCTTGCTGCGCCAGTCCCCGTTCTACCAGACAGCGGCGGTGGGGCCACCTCAGCCCGACTACATCAATGCCTGTGCCCTATGTGCCACCCACCTAGAACCCCATGCTGTTTTGAGCCTGCTGCTGCAAATCGAACACGCCTTTGGTAGAATTCGCCGAGAACGGTGGGGCGCACGGTTGTTAGATCTAGATTTACTCCTCTATGACGATCGGGTGCTCGACTCGCCTGATTTGCAAATTCCCCATCCGCGCATGAGCCAGCGAGCCTTTGTGCTAGTCCCACTGGCTGACATTGCACCGGACTGGGTGGAACCCGTGAGCGGGCAAGCGATCGCCGATCTGGCGCAGCAGGTCGATTCAACTGGAGTGCAGGCGTTGGCATGACGGAGCCAGAAATAAATCCAGAAATGAATCCAGAGATAAATCCAGAGATAAATCCAGACTGGAGCGGCTACCATACCGACAAAGACCAGCTGCGTACCGATATCTGGGCGCGGCTGAAACAGCAGGGAGTCTCCCGCCGTGACCCAGTCGGTCACATTCCCTACTTTATTGGCGCAGAACAAGCGGCTGAACGGCTGGCAGCCCTGCCGATCTGGCAGCAGGCACAGGTGATTAAATGCAATCCCGACTCGCCCCAAAAGCCCGTGCGCCTGCGCGCGCTGCAAGATGGCAAGCTGGTGTATATGGCAGTCCCCCGCCTCACCCATACCCGCTGTTTTGTGGAGCTAACCGCTGCCGACTTAAACCAGCGCAATATTCCTCTAGAAGACGCCGCCACCATGCGTAAAGCCTTAGTCTATGGGCGGCTGGTCAGCTTTGAGGAAATGCAGCCGATTGATTTGGTGATTGCAGGCTGTGTGGCCGCAACGCGCAATGGCGGGCGCATCGGCAAAGGGGCAGGGTATGCCGATTTGGAATTAGCCATCCTCAAAACCTTTGGGCTGCTGAAACCCCATACGCCCATTGCCACCACCGTGCATCTACTACAAATTGCCGAAGATTCACGTCTGCCCATGCAGCCGCACGACTGGCCGCTAGACTGGATCATCACACCCGAGGAGGCGATCGCCACCCATACCACCCACCCCCAACCCGCCGGACTCGACTGGAACATGATCCGCCCCGACCAATATCAAAAGATTCCCATGCTGCGCACCTTGTGGGAACGACCGAATCCCGGTCTGTAGAGAAATTACGCTCCCTCGATTCATAAGCAGGCTTGCAGAATAAGGGTGTACCCATATCACCAAGCCTGGTTTAATCGCGGGCTGCTGCTGGCAAAGATGTCGGCCTTCGGTAACGCTCTAGAATCCTATGAACGGGCGATCGCGATTCATGGCGATCCGCGCTATCTATAGCTTCAGCCAGTCATCTTAGGACAAGGGGCTTAAGCCCCTTGTTGGCTGACGTGCTAACCCGCGTCCTAACGTTTGTGACGACGGCTATACATGCCAAAGCAGACCGAGTGCTAAAGCAAAAAATTGTCTTGGTTTAGCTGATTTCCTAAACGCCTTCTAATACAGAATGATACGGAATCGAGATTGCGAGGATTGTCTGGGTAATATTGTGTGCGACGCAGCAAGTTCGCACATACCAGTTATTCGCATACAATCGTCAATCAGCCATGCCGTCGAAGAGGATGAGCCACCCCGATGCATAGACGAGCGTTATTGAAACACTCTTTGATGGTTGCCATATTTGGTGCCCTAGAAACCAGCTTGCAGTCAGCCGCGATCGCCTCCGAGGGTAGT
>CASBQX010000108.1 GCA_949127925.1 Synechococcales cyanobacterium PMM_0002 | reverse complement strand
TCGCCGTAGCGGATGCCAATTTGGTATGGGTCAATTTTGGCTGGAATGGTGGCACTGTCGATGCCGTCTGCGACAAACGCAATTGTCGGCACCCGCAGCGTTTGATCGGCCTGCGAATTACCGATAATTTGCACGTTTGGCTTGGTGCGCAGGTAGCTCAGCAGGCGATCGCTTAGCACTTGCTCATGTTGCGCAATTAGCTCAAACGCCTGCACTAGCTGGCCGCGCAGGTCAGGGGCGGGGCGATCGCCATAGTGGTGCCGCGCCAAATCGCTGAGATAATCGAGCAGGCCAATCAAGCCATAGCTCAGTTCGAAATTGACATTCCCCGGCTGAAACTTGTAGGGAATATCGGTGTCGCCAATAAAAAAGTGGTTGATCCCCGGCATGGCCAGCAGCAGTTCGCGCTTGCCATAGAGCACGGCGTAGTGCGGCCCATACACTTTGTAAAAGCTGAAGGCGTAGAAATCTACGTCTAGCGCCTGGACATCGACGAGGCGGTGAGGTGCATAGGCAACGCCATCGACGCAAATGAGGGCACCGTGGGCATGCACCAGGTCGGCGATCGCCCGAATCGGGTTGATTGTGCCCAGCACGTTTGAGGTGTGGGTCACGGCGACTAGTCGAGTCCGGGGGGTCAACAGGGGTTCTAAATCACTCAGATCTAGCGTCAGCGTCGTGGGGTTCAGCTGCCAGGTTTTAACGACAATGCCCTGGTTTTGCAGTTCTACCCAGCAGCCAATGTTGGCCTCGTGGTCGCAGTTGGTCACAATCACTTCGTCGCCAGGGCTGAAGGTTTGGCCCAGACAGCGCGACAAAATTCGCATCAATAGGCTAGTTGATCCCCCCATCACCACTTCCGAGGCATGGGCAGAGTTGATCAAGGTGGCGATCGCCTCAGCGGCCTTGCCGACCCGTTCGGTGGCAAGCTGCGACACGGCATACGACGCGCCGAGCTGCACATCAGAGGTCAACAAAAATTCGCTAATTCGATCTACGACCCGCCGAAGCGTTTGCGAACCACCGGCGTTATCAAAAAATGTCCAGTCGCCCGCCAATGCCGGAAACTGTTGACGCACATAGTCAGTCTGGAGGGGGTTAAAAGCGGGGGCAGAGTTCATGCCTGCCAGCCTTTTGTGGGGCGCTGATGAAGATGCCGTGCGGGATGAATGTCTTGGTCTTCTAAAACAGCTTTGACCCACGGCACCGCTGCCAGAGCCGCAATGCCAGCGACGTTTAGCTCAACGGGCACCGATCCTAGGGCATCGGGAGCGGCGGATAAGGGATGCCCGTCAAAGTGTTGCAGCAGGGTGTTGAGTTCACCCATGGCGTGCTGTGCCGTTTCACGGACTTGGGCGATCGCCGCTTGTCGTTCGTTGTAGGTTTGCCGTCGGGCGGGTAATGGACGACCTCGCCCGGTTTCTAGCAAAACGATCGCTCGGATTTTTTGCTGCGGCTCCAGTTGGTTTAACCGCGCCCCAAACTCGGGACTAATTTTACTGGTCTTGGTGTCGGACGCTTTAGGATTTGAAGATTCTGAGGCGGAACCCTCATTTGCGGGTGCCATATCCCAAACCCTCGGGGAATCGACTACCTGGAACGCTCGTGCCATCATACTGTTCTGAGCCTCAAACTCACTCTGCCCAATCTTGCCGATGATGATGCCCCAGGCAAACTATTCTAAACTATCAATTCTATGTTTAGAATAACTGGAATGTCACCCCGAATTCAAGGTTTTGCGCCATAACTTGATGTTGGCATTAAATGTGGATGGGCTAGCGAATTTTCCGTCAGGATTTAAGCGCCTTGAGGGCTTCCAGCGGCTGGATCAGGCCGTAGCCCCAGCGATTGTCGGGGCGGTAGCGATCGCCAGCCGGGTGTTTGGCGGTTTGCTTCAGCGCTTCGATGATTGCCGTGATCGGGGCATCGGGCTGGGCAGCCATTAGCAGGGCCACTGCCCCGGCGACGTGCGGGGCGGCCATGGAGGTGCCGTCCATAATCGTATATTCGTAGCTGCCGTCGGGGCGCTTTTCGGGGGGAATGCAGGAGTAAACCTGGGTGCCAGGAGCGACGACGTCGGGCTTGGTGACCACAGCCACTTTTTGGCCTGGAAACACCAAACTAGCGCCGCTGCTGAAGGCCGCTACCTCGGTTTTGCTGCGGGGAATTTTTTCGACGGCACCGACGGCAAAGGCACTGTGGGCATTGCCGGGGGAGCTAGAATTGCCGTGATTTTCATTGCCGATCGCCACCACTGGCAAAATGCCGTAGTCGTGCATCAAAATATCAAAAATTTCGGCAAACAGCGGCTCGTAGTAGCTAAAGCCCAGCGACATATTCAGAATATGGGCACCTTTTTCGACCGCCCACGAAATTCCTTCCATTAGCGTTAGCAGCGTGGCGTCGCCAATCAGGACGCTGGCCACCAAAAGATCGGCGGCTGGAGCCACGCCAATAGACACGCCTTCGGGTGTTTTACCGCCCGCAATCGTGCCGCAGACATGGGTGCCGTGCTGGCCGCCGTCGAAGCTGGGGTTTGTCGTAATCCGGCGACCCAGCGGATCAATCATGACAAAATCGCTGACGCGGCCTTCTAGGGCTGGGTGATCGCCATAGACGCCCGTATCGAGCACCGCAACTCGGATTTGTGCTCCGGTGCTAAACGCCCACAGGTCAGGAATTTCGAGCTGCTGTAAGCCCCAGGTGATGCCATGTTCGGCTTCCTGGCGGTTGATGTCGCCGTAGCTCACATCGTTGGGCTTAATTAGCTTAATTCTTTGATTGGGTAAAATAGCGATGACGTTGGGCTGGTCGGCTAGGGCGGGCAGCGTTTTGCGCGTCACTTCCATGGTGGCGATCGGCAAAGCGCCCGACCCAATTTTGGATACGGCTGGCTCGGCATGGATGGGCGATCGCTTTGCTCCTACTGCCTGATGGGTTTGAAACAGCTGCGCCTGAATCGACTGTTGCAGTTTTGCCCGACTTTTCATATAGCTCAAGCGCGTCTTAGCCGAGCGCAGCTGACCCTGCGTCGGCAAATCCTCGGATACGGGCGTCCGATAAATTACAATTGCGTCTAGTTTATCGTTTGGCCCACTCTCTGCTAAAAAGGGTTCAAAGGCGGGAGAGATTTTGTGTTCGATGCTCATGCTGCGACCTTGGGGCTACCTTCTACAGTCTTCGGTAGGGGAATGGCAAAACCGGGTTAAATTGCGTAGATTCTTTGGGATGTAGACTGACACGGTGAGCCAGTTGTGCCGGGTAGCGCGATCGCCAGTTAGTATAAAAAACTGCTGCAAAAAAAAGGCACCCTACTCAGTAAGGTACCTTTGCTTCGATTGTGAGCTGGTTAGATGGCTTCGATTGCGAGCCGAATTTGGGAGGGCGATCGCCACACCGCCAAAAACCGCTACACCGCCAGAAACCGCTGAATCACTTCACTACTTAACTCACTGGTGGGGCCAGATGCCACAATGCCGCCCTTTTGCATGGCATAGTAGCGATCGGCCTGCCGCACAAAGTGCAGATGCTGTTCGACCAGCAATACCGAAATCCCAGTGGTGGCTACAATCCGCCGCACCGCCGATTCAATGTCGAGAATAATCGAGGGCTGAATTCCTTCGGTCGGTTCGTCGAGCACCAACAGCTGCGGCTTGCCCATCAGGGCACGGGCGATCGCCAACTGCTGCTGCTGCCCACCGGAGAGGTCACCGCCCATCCGCCCCAGCATGGTTTTCAATACCGGGAACAGGTCATAAATCTCCTCTGGCACATCCTGCGTATTCTTCGGCCTTACCCCTCGGGCTTCATAGCCCAACAGCAAATTTTCCTTTACCGTTAGTCGCGGAATCACCTCTCGCCCCTGCGGCACATAGCCAATCCCAGCTCGAGCGCGCTGGTCGGGCGTTTTTGCCAAAATGCGCTGTCCGGCAAAAATAATATCACCGCTGCGAGGTTTGAGTAACCCCATCAAGGTTTTCAGCAGGGTTGTTTTACCGACTCCGTTGCGGCCAATCAAACAGACCATTTCGCCCTGAGGCACGGTCAAATCCACATTGCGCAAGATGTGGCTTTCCCCGTAATAAACGTTTAAGCCCGACATCTGAAGCGTGAGGGGTGCCGATGTAGGGGCATAGTCGGTAGCAACTGCGGAATTAGTCAGGCTCATGAGGGGTGGGAGGTAGGAGTTTTGAGGGTTGAGTTTTGAGGGATAAATGGGAGTGAGGGCAGATTCAGTTCATTTCGGCATTAACAGGTTCTAGGAGTCCGCCGATGTTTTCCAAACTGGCATCTTCGTCATGATCAATTTCTTGACCCAGGTACACTTCAATCACCCGTGGGTCGCTTTGCACGTCATCAAAGTTGCCTTCGCACAGCACAGAACCCTGATGCAATACAGTGACTTGCCCCTGGGCAATCTGGCGCACAAATTCCATGTCGTGCTCAATCACAATCACGGAGTGGCTTTCGGCCAAAGAAAGCAAGAGTTCTCCGGTACGTTCCGTTTCTTCATCCGTCAGGCCAGCCACGGGTTCATCTACCAGCAGCAGGTCGGGCGCTTGAGCCACCAACATGCCAATTTCTAGCCACTGCTTTTCGCCATGAGACAGCAAATTTGCTTTCATGTCAGCTTTGTGGGGCAGGCCAATTGTTTCGAGCAAGCCCGACACTGTGCGCCGTTCCGCTGGAGGCGTTTTAACAAACAGGGTGGAAAACACACCTTTGTTGCGATTGCAGGCCAGCTCCAAATTTTCACGCGGGGTCAGGTTTAGGTAAACGCGCGGGGTTTGAAACTTTCGCCCCACACCCATCTGCGCAATCTGGTGTTCCGAATAGGGTCGCAGGTTGCGGCCTTTGAAGAACACTTTGCCTTCAGTTGGTTTGGTCTTACCCGTAATGATATCCAAAAAGGTGGTTTTACCTGCCCCATTTGGCCCAATGATGACCCGCAGTTCCCCAGTATCTAAACTAAAGTTCAGATTGTTCAGCGCTTTAAAGCCATCAAAGCTAACCGTCAGATTTTCGATCGTCAATATTTTTTCGTTCATACTGAGCTTCCGGATCCTCTTCTAAGCTTGGGTAGGTAGACAGTTGTTTGGAGCGTCCGGTTAAGTTGCGGAACCATTCGACGCCCTGCGTGCGGATCAGACCCACGATGCCGTCGGGGAGGAACATCACCACTCCCAGGAATAAGCCGCCTAGGAAAAATAGCCAAAAATCGGGGAATTTCTCGCTCAGCAGGCTTTTGCCAAAGTTGACGACTAGCGCCCCTAAGACCGCTCCCACCAGCGTGGCTCGACCGCCAACCGCCACCCAAATCACCATCTCAATTGAGAAAGCAATGTCCATTGCCTTGGGCGAAATAATCCCCGATTGCAGCGTAAACATCGCTCCGGCTAGACCCGCTAGGGCACCGGAAACCGCAAACACCAGCACCTTGAACCCAGTGGGATTGTAACCTGTGAACCTAGCTCGACTTTCGTCATCGCGCAGCGCCATCAGCAATCGGCCAAATCGACCGCTGGTCAGCCAACGGCACACCGCGTAGGCGGCCACTAGCAGCAAAATTGTGGCTAGGTAGATCGATCGCTGGGTGCCGGCATCGCTAACTGTTGCCCCCAAGATGGTTTTGAAGCCGGTTAACCCATTGGTGCCGTTGATGAGCTTTTGTTGGCCGTTGAAGAAGTTGAAAAATATGATGGTCATTGCCTGGGTCAAAATCGAAAAATAGACCCCGCGAATCCGGCTGCGGAACACCAGATAGCCCAGCAGCCCCGCCATCAGCCCTGGAATTAGCATCAGTGCGATCGCCGCGAATGGGAATGAATCGAACGGTCTCCAGAACCAGGGCAATTCTGTCACCCCGTACAGATCCATAAACTCTGGTAGCTGAGAGCTGGCGGTCGCCGGAATTTGCAGCTTCATGTGCATCGCCAGGGCATAGCCACCCAGGGCAAAAAAGACCCCGTGCCCCAGACTCAGCAGCCCCGTAAAGCCCCAAATCAAATCAATTCCTAAGGCCGCGATCGCCAGCGCCAGAAACCGTCCCATCAAATTGAGCCGAAAGCCCGACAACAACAGCGGCACAATAAACATCAGGAACAGGGCAACCAGCGCCACAATGCCCACTTCCATTAGCAGCGATCGCCGCCGCAACCAATCCACACCTTGCCGTCCACCCGCCGCTTGAACCGTCATGCGCCATGCCCACTAAACAACTAACTCCCGTCAAACCCCAAACCCGCAGGTTCAAACCCTCTATAATCTTTAGACTCAAAGTCTTTAGACTCAAAACCCAAAACGTCTCCTCCTCTACGCATCCACCGTCCGCCCCTTTTGCGGGAACAGACCAGCCGGGCGGAACTGAAGAAACAGAATAATCAAGGCGAAAACCATCACTTTTGCCATGCTGGTTGTGGCAAAAAAGGCAAAGACTTCCTTCAGAGCAGGGTTATTGGTCAAGTTTCCAAGAATCCCCGTCCCGATGACGTAGTCAGCGATACCAATTGCCATTGCCCCGACCACAGTTCCTATCAACTTACCAACACCGCCTACCACTACCACCATGAACGTATTGACAATGTAGTTTTGACCCGTGTTGGGGCCAACAGAACCCAGTAGACTCAAACCACAGCCCGCTACTCCAGCCAGTCCAGACCCGATCGCAAACGTAATCGCGTCCACCTTGCGGGTTGGGATTCCCAAACAGGCACTCATATTCCGGTTCTGCGTGACCGCTCGAATCCGCAAACCCCACTTAGTGCAATTGAGGAACCAGTAAACGCCGACCACACAGCCAATCGTCAGAATCATAATGAACAGCCGCGTCGAAGGCAGCTGAAAATTACCAATCGGAATCCCACCCCGCAGCCAAGATGGAGCCGTCACGTCCTGATTTTGGGCACCAAACCACGGCTTCGTGACCGCCAGCTTGTATGTTTGACCCAAAAATGTGCTCGCCGCTAGCGAAATGCCGATCGAAAGCGGTAGCAGCGCCGCCACAATCCATTTCTGCACCGACTCAAAATCGGCACGGCGTTTCAGCAACCACTGTCCGCCAAAGAACAGTAGCGAAAACAAGATCAGCCCAAAGACCATGACCCAGCTGACACTGCGCACAAACTGTTGCAAAATCAAGCTGACGCCCCAGGTGGCCAGCAAGGTTTCTAGCGGTCGTCCATACAAATAACGAATCACCCCGCGCTCTAGCGCTAGCCCCACCAGGGCTGCCACCAAAAACGCCGCGATTAGGGCAAAAAAGATATAAAGCTCAAATAAGGGGCCACCGATGCCTTTGAAGGCATTTTGCACCACAACGGTGGTGTATGCCCCCAGCATCATTAGCTCACCGTGCGCCATGTTGATGACGCCCATCAGCCCAAAGACGATCGCCAATCCTAACGCGGCCAGCAGCAAGATGGAACCGATGCTCAGCCCATTGAAGATGCCATCTAAAATACTTGCGAACAACCGCTTTCTCCTATTTCAACGCAAATTGGTCAACAGCGCTAGAACCTCACGCCAACGCCCTACCCCAACACTCTACAAAGGAGGGGATCAGAGGGTGGCAACACCAAACCTCAGATCCCCTTTGGGAAGGAAGAAGGGGAACGGATGAAGGATGAATTAAATCCTTGTTTCCGTTCCTGGCCTTCTAATCCTTAGCTCTTAAACCCTAGGTTTTAAACTTGCCGGGGTTATCTACGCCTGTCTTCGTCCAGTCGCAAGAGAAACCCTTGGTCTCTGTCACGTATTGGTTCCAGGGAATGGGATCTACAGGGGCTGGAGTTGAATAGACAATCTCAAACAGACCGTCATCGCGCACTTCACCAATTCGCACAGTTTTGGAAATATGGTGGTTGGGGAGCATCTTCACAGGGCCTTCAGGCGCTGCAAATTCTTGCCCATACGCGGCTTCCCGCACTTTCTCTAGGTCAGTGGGGGTGCCAGCTCCACCCGCTTTCTCAACGGCTTGCTTCCAAATGTTGACAGAAATGTATCCTGCTTCCATCGGGTCGTTGGTGACGCGGCTTTCGCCAAACTTGGCTTTGAATGCATCCACAAACTTCTTGTTCTCGGGCGTTTCTACTGTCATGAAGTAGTTCCAAGCGGCATACTGCTTCAGCAAATATTCTTTGCCGATCGCCTGCACTTCTTCTTCGGCAACACTCACCGACATGGTGGGATATTTCTCTGCCGTCAAGCCAGCACCCTGCATTTGTTTAAAGAAGGCCACGTTGCTGTCACCGTTGAGGGTGTTGTAGATTACACCGCCGTTGGGGAGAGCCGCCTTAATTTTGGCGATGATGGGCGCAACTTCCGTGTTGCCCAAGGGAAGATAGTCTTCGCCTAGGGTCTTGCCGCCTTTAGCTGCTAGCTGAGCCTTAATGATGGTGTTAGCGGTGCGAGGGAACACGTAGTCAGAGCCGACTAAGAAAAAATCTTTGCCCTTGTTTTCGAGCAACCAGTCCACCGAGGGTTCGATTTGCTGGTTGGGTGCGGCACCGGTGTAGAAAATGTTCTTAGAACATTCTTGACCTTCGTACTGAACCGGGTAATAGAGCATGTGGTTCTTCTCTTCAAACACGGGAAGAACCGCTTTGCGGCTGGCAGAGGTCCAGCAGCCAAAGACCACAACAACCTCGTCTTGCTCGATCAATTTCTTCGCTTTTTCAGCAAAGGTAGGCCAGTCTGAGGCACCGTCTTCTACAATGGCCTGAATTTGCTTGCCCATGATGCCGCCCGCTGTGTTGATCTCATCGATCGCCAGCTGGGTCGAATCTACCACGCTCTTTTCAGAGATGGCCATGGTGCCGCTGAGGGAGTGAAGAATCCCCACCTTGATGGTGTCTCCACTAGCCGCAGGGGACGCTGCGGGAGATCCTTCTGCGGGAGATGCGGCTGGATCAGTAGGGGCACTGGGCGAGGCACAGGCTTTGAGCAACATGCTGGCTCCCAAAGCGGCGGAGCCATACACCATAAACTTACGACGACCAAATAACCTTGTCATGAAACACACTCTCCCCACTCATGAGGACGAAACGATCTAAAAAAGTCACACTACGCTGAGATATTATGCTTGAGATTGACACATAAATGTGTCCTGCTATACAAAGTACGAAGTTTTAAGTTTTTATAACGGTAAAAACACCGAAATTTAGCTACGGTTCGAGGCGGCTACCGCTGCCAGACGTTTCAAGCTACTTCTGGAGGGTGAGCAGCTTGAGCCTGAGATCCCATGAACAGCATTGCTTGATGGCGAGTGGTGCTGATTGCAACTTCTCCAGGAACTGTCAATGACTCGGCTACCTCTCAGTCAGGGATGGTTTCAATTTTTCAGATATTGGCATCAGCTATTGGCGACTGATGCCTGCACAGGTTCCCTGATTCGCTGAAGCCAGATGCGGGCGATCGAGCTTTAAGATCTTAAAGTAGGTAAATAGATCAATGAGATGATTGCAGTTCTAGAGCAATCCTTCTCGATCAAAAAAAACATTTTTCAGTTCCAGCGCTTTAGCGCTGTGGTGCCCGTCTATGGCTCATCTGTTTCATTTTGAAGTCGAATTTGCTGACTCGTTGCGCTGTATCCCGATGCAGGTGCGCTACAACCTAGACCACTGTGGCGTTAAGCTCAAACTGGTCGATTGGAACCGCTTTACCCTAGCGGAGCGCACCGCCCTGGTGGACTTGCCCTGTGAGGCGGCTGATGAGCAACAGGTCTATCGCACTAGGTTGCATGAGTTGGTGGCTCAGCATGGCGGCGATCGCCCTGCCAGCTTACCGATCGACCCCCACCCCGACTGGCAAGCGGTGGCTACTATTCCCGAAAGCGTCCAGGCCATGGCTCAAACCGCTGAGATGGCACTGAGCCTAGAGCAATGGGCTAGCCTGCTGCCACTCCAGCGATTTGCTTTAATTAAGCTCAGCCGCTCTAACCACGAAAACCATAACTTTGTCCCCGCCCTGCAAGAGTTTGGCCTGTGGGGCGATCGCCCGACGCCATGAACGATCAAGTCATGTCAATATGAGCTAAGCTTCTCTTTGGGTTCTTCCGCAGACGGGAAGTCCTCCTAGAAATGGCGCAGATCGAAGCGATGCATCTAGGGTAAGAACGCTCACCAACTGAGTTAAACCTCCCGTATGGATTATTCCCTGGCTCAGTCAGGGAACAGTTCACGCCTTTTGGGAACAGGCTGAAAATACCGGGAGTTTATGGGTGCGTAGAGTCTTGTGGGGTGTCTACAATACCATTCTACGCGGCGTTATCTGGCTACATTACCTAAGATGAGAACTCTGCCATTTAATTAAGCTTGGCTAAAATATTAATCAGCTTGATCAAGCAGACTGCAACGTTGGTTCGGTTTATGGTGTGGGAGGACAGACGTGACTGGTTTTTTTGCACGATTCCATTCGCTAGTTAAAGCTGGTGATATTAATCAGGCGCAGCAGCTAAAAGAACAAGCTAGTCCCAGCGTTCCAGAACAGGGAGACGCTGTAGAACAGCCTAGTGTGCCGTCCCCTCAACCGTTTATGCCGCTGTATCGCAAGTGGTATGCCTGGGTAGCGGTGGCCGCGTTAGCTGGAATTGGCGGTGTCGGCAGCGCCGGTTATGTGACCATCCGGCAAATTCAAAGCACTTTGCCCAACCCTCAAGATGCGCTGCGGTACGAGCGAGATGGATCGCTGACGATTAAAGCGGTCGATGGTTCAATTTTGCAGCAGCTTGGGCCAGCCACTCGCGAAAAGCTAACGATTGATGAAATTCCGCCGCTGTTGATCAAGGCGTTTGTTGCATCGGAAGACAAAAACTTTTATCAGCATGGCGGCGTTGATTATCAGGCGATCGCCCGTGCCGCGTTAGCCAACGTGATGGCTGGAGACGTGGTTGAAGGGGCAAGCACCATCACCCAACAGGTGACACGGATGGTGTTTTTGGGTCAAGAGCGCACCTTCGATCGCAAGCTGCGCGAAGCCCTGCTGGCCAACAAAATGGAGCAGGAGTTAACCAAAAAGCAGATTCTAGAGCGCTACTTAAATCTGGTGTATTTGGGTTCGGGTGCCTACGGCGTTGGCGATGCTGCTTGGATTTACTTCAGCAAGTCTGCCTCTAAGCTGACCCTGGCCGAAATCGCGATGATTGCAGGTTTAGCTCCGGCTCCGAGCGAGTTTTCTCCCTTGGTCAACTTAGACTTGGCTACCCAGCGTCGAGATGTGGTGCTGGCGCGGATGATTGAAGCTGGCTATATTACTGAAGCCGAAAAAGCGGCAGCGATCGCCGCTCCGATTGCCCTTAAGCCCAGCCAACCGCGTAACCTCGACAGCGGCACCCCTTATTTCACCTCCTATGTGCAGCAAGAGCTGCCTAAATATGTCAGTGCCGAAGTCTTAGAGTTGGGCGGGCTAACGGTGGAGACGACCCTTGACCCTAAGCTGCAAAATGAAGCCCAGAAGACCATTACTCAAGGCGTAGAAAAATACGGCAGGGCACAGCGCTTTTCTCAGGCTGCCCTGGTTTCAATTGACCCACGCACGGGCGAGATTAAAGCCATGGTGGGGGGAAAGGAGGCGTTGGCGGGGCAGTTTAACCGTGCCACCCAGGCTCAACGGCAGCCCGGTTCTACGTTTAAGGCGTTTGTGTATACGACGGCGATCGCCGCCGGGCTATCGCCATCCAAATCCTATCTAGATTCCAAGTTTGTCGTCGATGGCTATGAAGTCAAAAACTATAGCCCCAAACACCGGGGCAACTTGTCCATGCGTGACGGGCTGGTTAATTCGATCAACGTTGTAGCCGTTAAAGTGCTGATTGATGCTGGGTTTCAGCCCGTAATGGACATGTCCAAGCGCATGGGCATCAAGTCTCAGCTGCTGCCCGCGTACTCCCTAGCGTTGGGCGCATTAGAAGTAAACCTGTTGGAATTGACCAGCGCCTATGGCACCCTAGCCGCCCGAGGCAACCACGTCGAACCCCACGGCATCGTTAAAATTAGCGATCGCTTTGGCAAGGTGATTTACCAATCTGGCTTCAAGTCAGAGCGCGCCCTTGATCAAGACAGCGCCGACATTATGGCTTGGATGTTGCGAGGTGTCGTCACCGATGGCACTGGGGGCAATGCGGCTCTGCGGGGCCGCCCGGTCGCAGGCAAAACGGGTACCACCGACGCCAAGCGGGACTTGTGGTTTGTTGGCTTCATTCCCCAAATGGTCACTGGTATCTGGTTGGGCAATGACAACAACCGCCCCACGCGCGGAGCCAGTAGCACCGCCGCCTTAATTTGGCGCAATTTTATGGCTGACGCCACCGACGGGTTGCCAGTAGAACAATTTCCGCAGCCCAACCTTCGGGGTAACCGCAAAGGCAGCATTCAATCTGAGCGAGTCAAACCTCGCAAGGTCACTGTTGATGCGGCAGATCGGACTCAAGACGAGAATTCAGACAGACCTCGCACGGTATCCCCAGACGCCCAGCGCGACAGTGCGCCGTCCACCACTCCATCCGGGCGGGCGTCGGAGCCTGCCGAACCGTCACCCGGCAAAGTGCGCGGAGCCTTGCGTCAGTCTCCTCCAGATGAAGTACCCTCCACTCCTGACGAATCGCCACCTGAGCCAGTGGCACCCAGTGAACCTGAATCGGTTGCTGCGCCAGACCCGCCTTCTGGGAACCGCCCCCGCGTGAACCCGCCTCCGGCAGAACGCCCTCGACCGGAGCCACTTCCCCTTCCTCCTATTTCTGCCCCTCCAGTGTCAGTGCCTCCTCCTCCCAACGATTGAGCTGTGTCTGTTAACCTGCGGATTGGCATCTGCGCATTGCAATCGATCCATCCCCCATCGGGTAGACTCAATCTAAAACTGTCTTTGACATAAATCTCTAGACAGGAAGAGAGAGAATAGGGCGTTATCGGTTTATAGTCTCAAACATATAGTTGAATGGGTTATGGCTCTGCCCCGATCTGAGGGTGGTGGCCGTTGACGTTACCATCGTGCAGTTTAGGAGTTAGTCGTTATGTTGTTGATGGATGTTGCAGGTGCAGAGGTTTCCTCATTTCCATGGGCGTTTACAGCCGTGTATGTAATTGGTTTTATTGCAGCCGTGGCAATTGGCTCGGTGGCTTGGTATAACTCTAAGCGGCCACCGGGCTGGGAAAACAAAGAGCGCCCCGATGCAGTTCCCGATGTAAAGAAAGTCGATTGGGAATAGCTCAGGAGTGGGGATTGAATCAGTTTTGAGTTTTAAGTTTTAGATTAGGCGGTTAGCTCAAAACTCAAAACTACCAAATCTTGCTTTGAACTATTAACTCAGCGGCAAAAGCGCTGCGAGCGATCCCAGCAGGGTGTAAACAACGCGGCAGAGCCATTGAAACCTGCTGTTAGACTGGCGCAGTTTGGGTTGAGTGCAGTAGTAGGCGATCGCCACCCCACCAATGCCAACTAGCCCCAGTAATGCGCTCAGTACCGCTGTGTGCGCGAATTGATGCATGACTATTAGCGGGGCGTAGAGCAGCAGCCAGCTGAGGAGCGCGTAGACGCCAACCCATTGCATCTGCTCGCGAGCCCAGTAGCGATCGCGGGGCAGTCCGGCGATGCCGATAATCGCTAAATTGGCGGCAAATGCCAGCGTGTAGGGGTAGAGCAGAGCAGAGGCATTGGTTACCCGATAGATAAATAGCCAGCACAATCCCGCAGCGGCCACGCCCAAAACTGCATGTACATTGTGGACACGTTGCCAGTGGGGCGGGTGCCAGCGGGTGACTGGCAGGGCAGCATCGTCAGGCAGCCATGCCATCCATTGCCGTTCCGTTGGGCTGAGCGGCGCTTGCAGTGGAAACACTCGATAGATTAAAAACGGATAGCTGATCAGCAGCGTCAGCGGTGCGACTAGCCAAGGCCAACCGCCGATCGCCCAGCAAAAATAACCGACTAAAATCGCCCCAAGTAAGGCACTATCGTTGAGCGTTGTGCGGTCGTGCCAGCCCCAAACCAGTAGCGACAATCCCAATAGCACCGCTAAGCGGACGCCCAAAGCCGCCACATCCATTTCTACATAAGTAGTCAGCAACAGGAAACTGCCCAGCGGAATCAAAAGATTATCTAATCCCTGCCACGCGATCGCCTCCAACAGCATCACCAGCAGTCCTAAAATCAACGCAATCAGTAAACTCTCTGCCCGCCCTGTAGAACTAAACAGCAGCAGCGGAATATGAACGCTGAGAAACGTGACGGTAAAAAAACCAATCGACCCTTCTGCACTTTTTTGCCCTTCAGTAGCCGTATAGCGATAGTGCCCGTAATAGGTGCCAATCAGGGCGGCGACGGCATCGGCTAAGGTTAAAATCAAGATCGGAATACAAAACAGCAGCGGCTGATGCGGCGTCAACCCAAACAGCAGCATTACCGATAGTGGGAAGTAGATCTCACCCAGCGATCGCCGCTTTACCCCGCCCAACACTTGGCCAAATCGGCTAGCCAGCGGTGGGTAGTAGCGTAGAGCTAAAAGAGTGGCGATCGCCAAACCGCCTACCAACAGCACCGGTTGCACCGTCTCAAATAGCCAGGGAAAGCTGAGGGTCATCAACCCCATTGGGATGTGTAGCAGCTTCCGCACCAGTTCTGGGTGAGGCGACGCGAGCCGCTGCCAGTGATACAGTGCCATCATCACCCCCCCCAAGGTGGTCAACACAAGTAAAATACTGAGCCAAACGGCAGGCATGGAGAAAATTTGAGAGGGAAAGATTAAACTGTAGGGTCAATACCCAAATTGAACAGGGTTGGATTCGCTTGCAAAGCGCTGTAATATAGGAAAACCTGGAGAGGTGGCAGAGTGGTCGAATGCGCTTGACTTGAAATCAAGTGTGCTGCAAGGCACCGGGGGTTCGAATCCCCCCCTCTCCGTTTTTGGCGGCGCTTGAGCCAGGGTTGACAAAGCAGGCTGGGCGCTAAGCGCTAATCCATGAGAAGTTCTGGAACGACCGTTGACTCAGGCTGGGACGGCGGTAGAAAGAACCGCTTTGTGTCAAGGGTCTGGTCGTTTGCAGCGTCGTTTACAGCGATTTTCCCTGCACTGTAACACGTCTTGACCTCAATGAAAACTAGTACTTGGCGGCGGAAGTGTAACCACTATTACAGGCTCCCTCCTTTCCAAGATGGGGTAAATTTGAGGCTATATAGTTTTGGCCTATGCCATGGCAGCATTGAGCTGAATTGCAACAATCGGTGGCAGGTTTTATGGGAGATCAGGCATGAGTGAGTATCAATATTACGAGTTTCAAACGATCGATCGCCGGCTCACCGCTGAAGAACAGGCAGAGATCGAAAAACTGTCTAGCCGGGTTCAACTGACACCAACCCAGGCTATTTTTCTCTATAACTATGGTGACTTTCGGAGCAAGCCCGAGCAAGTATTGACCCAATACTTTGACATGATGTTCTACATCGCCAACTGGGGTACATGGCGATTGATATTTCGGTTCCCGAAGGCGATCGCCGACCCAAAGTGGTTTCAGCCCTATGACCTGCCCGATGCCGTTACGATTAGCCAAACTCGCCAGTATGTTGTGCTTGACATTAACATCCAAGAAGAAGAAGGCATCGGGGGGTGGGTCGATGGTGAAGGCTGGCTATCGCAATTGTTGCCGCTACGTGAGGAGCTGTTGAGCGGAGATTTACGTTTGCTGTATCTAGTTTGGCTGCGCGTAGCTCCCTACCTGGCTGGCCATGGATTAGATGACGACCCGCTTGAGCCGCCAATTCCTGCCAACCTGGATCAGCTTTCTGCGCCACTTCAAGCATTTATTGAATTAGTAGAACTCGACCGGGATTGGGTTACAGCGGCGGCACAGGCCAGTCCTCGGGCTGAAACTGCTTCAAATCTACCGAT
>CASBQX010000107.1 GCA_949127925.1 Synechococcales cyanobacterium PMM_0002 | reverse complement strand
CCACTGCGCTGGTCATAGCGGCCAGTCCGACTCCCATTCAGCGCTTCACTACGGCCTCCTGTAGAGTAGCCAGCCGTTAGTCCAGACGGTGCTGCCGCCTCCCGCTGGGGTGATGTAGAAGGGTCTGGTTCATTCGGCAGTTCTTCTAGATAAACTTGCACCTGCTCATCCGCAAAATAGTCTTTTAGCGAAGCGTACTGCTGCGCCAAATCTCTAAAGTGAGGAAATACTTCATTTTGCAACCACCGCTCACCATAGAGACATAGCCCCGGTAGCAGGTCGGGGGAGCCTTGAGAATGTTCTCGAATAAAGGTAAGAGATTCGTATTCCTGGCTCTGATCTAGGGCGCGGCTGGCTTCTTCGGTTTGGCCTAGCAGCAAGGCGCAAATTGCCTGTTCTAGGTAAACATCTTGCCGAGTGCCCAACCGCGACAACATCAACTTGGCTCGACGGATCAACGCGGGCTGACGGTAGGCAAACCCGCGCGCCAACAAAGCATAAACCGCCAGATAGGTGGCGACCGCAGACGGGCGGCGCGCTTCTACCTCAAACAGAGCATGTTGCTCAGCAGCCGTTAAATATCCTCTAAGCTGCTGAATAAAGCGGAGAAAATCGTCCACATTTAGCCCAGAGTGATCCTCTGCGGTGCCGTCAATGCCGCCCCGATCTCGCAGCATATCGCGCAATAAATTAATTCCTTGCCCTCGTTCAATTTCGTGAATTTCTGGCAACGCCAGCAGTTCTAAGACGCGATAGGGACGGAGCTTGTAGAGATCAGACTGAATTTCACTGCGGACGCTAGAAAATATTCCTTCCCGCAGCAGCAGCTCTTGCCCTGCTTCCAGCGACTCAGCCGCCGTTTCGTACTGCCCTTGCAGCCACTGCTCGCGTCCCAGCTCCAGATAGGCAAATGCCACCGTCAACACAATATCGGAGCGTGTCACATCGACTTGACCCGAGCGCCCTGCTCCACCGCTAAAGGCGCTATTAGTCAGGTATGGATGCCCTAGCTTTAGCACCAGCTCATATTCACCCAGCTCTAATAGGATGAGTAAGGCTCCCACCAGTTGAGCATCGTGGATATCAATGCTGGGCGCATAGGGGTCGAGCGTCGGATCGGTGGCGCTAGTCTGTGCAGCAGACCGGATCGCCCCCAACGCTCCACCATTGCTGCTGGTCTCTGAGCGATCGGCATCGGTATCGTAGACCTTGGTCAAAAAACTGGCATCGTAAGCACGGCGCTTGTCTGCATTTGAGAGCGCTGCATGGGCTTCATCTAACAGCTGCTTGCGGGCTGCGATCGCCGCCTCAGAAAATTCGCGACGGGGAAGTTGCAGCGTGCGATCACGATGAGCTTGCTGAAGCTGCTCAGCTGTCGCCTGAATGGGCAGCCCTAAAACGCGGTAGTAGTCAAGCGGAATTCTCACGATCCACTTCCCCAGTGTCAAAAATAAATATCAAAACCTCAGCCGTTCGCTAGACAACGGTACCTGTTTATCTATGCTATTTCAAGCGTTGCGCCCTTAGATTTTCAGTTTGCTATCTTCAGTTTGCACCCTTGCCTGTCGTTCTTACAATCTAACTACTGCGCCTTGCCCACTCGATTGCGCCTTGTTCTACTCTATTCCTTCGCCCTGCGTTTGCCCTACAAGCCACAATCTAAGTGATTTAAACCATAAATAATAGTCGCCTCTGACTCTTTGGCATCATTTCTACAAAAAATACCTAGGCACTTTAAGATAGCTTTGATACGCATTGAAATATTTTGTTTTCCCTAAGTTAGCCTTTAGGACACTTAAATCAGCTCAATTAATCGATTATCTTGGGATTGTCGGGCAGACGCATCAGAAGACATCTGAGGCAGTGCAGACATTTGAAGCAGTGCTAGGGCGCTGAGTTGCTGTAACACACAGGACAGGTCATGGTTCAGGAACGAGTATTACCGACATTTTCCACAACTCCAACCAGCATCACCCGCGACGAGGGTCTGGTGCTCTACGAAGATATGGTGCTGGGGCGATCGTTTGAAGACAAATGCGCCGAAATGTACTATCGGGGCAAGATGTTTGGGTTTGTCCATCTTTACAATGGGCAAGAGGCGGTTTCGACAGGGGTGATTAAATCCTTTCGCCCAACCGACTACGTGTGTAGCACGTACCGGGATCACGTTCATGCTCTGAGCGCTGGGGTGCCTGCCCGTCAGGTGATGGCAGAGCTGTTTGGCAAGGTAACAGGATGCAGCAAGGGGCGGGGCGGCTCTATGCACCTGTTTTCGGCAGAGCACAATATGCTGGGCGGCTATGCCTTTGTGGCCGAGGGCATCCCGGTGGCAACTGGAGCCGCATTTCAGTCAAAATATCGCCGAGAAGCGCTGGGTGATGCGTCGTCTGACCACGTAACGGCCTGTTTCTTTGGCGATGGAGCCAGCAATAACGGCCAGTTCTTTGAATGCCTCAACATGGCATCGCTGTGGAAATTGCCGATTCTCTACGTGGTCGAAAATAACAAATGGGCGATTGGGATGGCTCACGATCGCGCTACATCTCAGCAGGAAATCTACAAGAAAGCCAGTGTCTTTGGCATGGTGGGCGTGGAAGTCGATGGGATGGATGTGCTGGCGATGCGGGCTGTGGCTCAAGAGGCGATCGCCCGTGCTCGCGCTGGAGAAGGGCCAACCTTAATCGAAGCGCTGACCTATCGGTTTCGGGGGCACTCTCTAGCCGATCCAGATGAAATGCGCTCTAAGCCGGAAAAAGAGTTCTGGTTTGCCCGCGATCCAATTAAGCGGCTGGCGGCTCACATGATTGAGCAGAGCCTAGCCACGTCAGACGAGCTAAAAGCCATCGACAAGCGCATTCAAGCCGTGATCGAAGACGCTGTCCAGTTTGCTCTAGATAGCCCCGAGCCTGATCCCAAAGATCTCTATCGCTACGTGTTTGCAGAAGACGAGTAGGGTCGCTGCCAAGCAGCCCCAGTGGTGTCCAAGTGATGTCCCAGCGGTGTCCAAATCGTGAGTGAGTTCAGGCGGTGCCGCTTGAACTCCTGATTTTCAGTCCTTTATGGCTCCAGTTTTCATGCCTGATCCCCTGATGTATCGCGAGGATGCTTTTGTGGTTCTGGATTCCAACCAGGCCGAAGAGTTTCTCACAGCTCCCGAACTATTGACAAAGCTCAAAGACGTATTGACGGGTCTACAAGATAACCTGCCTCGGGAACTGCAAAAGTTTCCTAACATTGAAGCGCAGGCTAAGCACTTATTAGACACCTCCTGTGAACTCGATCTAGGGCCTGGACAATTTTTGCAGTGGTATGCCGTTCGGCTAGAAAAATAGCGGCGATCGCATCTGTGACAACCCAACCACTGTGCTCTAGATTGGCCGCTCGCGCGTTAAAGTCTCTCCAAAAATTTCATCTTACACGTTGAGCTACTGCTCATTTTTTAGGGCTTCACCCATGCCTACTTCTGATGCTCCGGCTCTTAGTCTTGCAGAGGCTCACCAATTGCTGAAGCAGTTTGACTGCATCCCCCCTGCTGTTGGCAAGGTTGAGCAGGCTAGTGCGGCTGATTCCCAAGCTGATCGGCTCCAGACTCGTCAGGCGCTGTTAACAGTGGCTCACCATTCGGATTATCAAATGTTTGGGGTCTGTGCCGACTCGTTTGAACAAGGCCGTGACGCGCTAGAACGCTATGCCAAGGCGCTGGGCTACTTGCCCGAGCTAAACTTCAGCCCCGTTGCTGGCGAGGTTTATCTCAAATTCAATCCCAAGTCGGGGCTGTGCTACGGCGATCACTATGCGGGCGATCGCCGAGGGGTCTTGGTCTCCTGCCAGTCTGCCGATGCGGACGGCCTGAACGAGATTTACGGCCACTTACCACTAGATTTGTTTGATTGAGCTGCCGCTGTTCCACAGCTCTGTTAGTTCTGCGTACCATAGGGGAATACTCCTGCAAAGCGTTGCTGCGTTAACAAATTGCTGCGTTAACAAACGGCAGACCATCCAATCCTGTGGAAATGCCTGAACTGAATCGGTGTTACGAAATTCTGGGTCTAAAAGTGGGTGCGTTACCCGCCGAAGTGAAGCAAGCCTATCGAGAATTAGCCAAGCTGTGGCATCCTGATCGGTTTTCTGACCCTCAGCAAAAGTTGCGGGCTGAGGAAGAAATCAAGCAGATTAATCAGGCATACCAATCCCTCAAATTTCATCAGCCGGATCTGCTGACCTCGCCTGCATCGGGAGCAACCCCGGAGGCTGTGACGCCTGAGCACTCGGCTGCTCCCGCCAGATCTGCACCGTCTACCAGGATTTACGCATCTGGAGCATCGGCAGTAGAGGCGTTCTACAACGCTGGAGCCGAACATGTCAAGGGTGGCCGCTATCACGAGGCGATCGAAAATTTTAGCAGTGCCATTAAACTCAGTTCCACCTACGCGGAAGCCTATCGCTACCGAGGCTTTGTTTATTCGCTGATGGGGCTAGAACTGGGAGCCGCTGCCGATCTAAAGCGGGCTGAGGAGCTAGGGTTGAGACGACAAAAAACCCCGACCAGCGGCACATCTAGCCGCCCAGCCAGCCCAGCACCCGCCGCCGAATCGCCCATTCCCTTTGCCCCCGAGCACTGGGTCTGCCGCTATACGCTGGCCGAGCACACTAGCCCGGTTAGCTCTGTCGCCATCAGCCGCGATGGGAAGCTGCTGGTTAGTGCCAGTTGGGACTATACGATCGCCCTGTGGAATTTGCGAGCCGGGAAACTGTTGGGGCGGCTTTCAGATCACACGGCTCCCGTGCTGGCGATCGCCCTCAGCCCCGACGGTCAACTGCTGGCCAGTGGCAGCGCCGACTGCACCATCAAACTCTGGTATTTGCGCACAGGCACCTTGCTAAAAACCCTGACTGGCCACTGTGGTGCCGTCCACGCCCTGGCCTTTAGCCCCGATCGACAAGCGCAAACGCTGCTGAGCGCTAGCCAAGACGGCACAGTAAAACTCTGGCAACCGAGTAGCGGCAAGTTGATGGGTACGCTGGGTTCCCAGCAACTTGCCATTGCCGCGATCGCCCTGCGCCCCGACGGTCGGCAGCTGGCGGTGGCCAGTACTACCAGCGCCAGCGCCAGTAGCAATGCCTCCGTATCCCTATGGCATCTGGGTTCAGGTCACGTCTCCCACACCCTTGCCGAAGCTGCCAGAGCGATCGCCTTCAGTCCCAATGGCCGCCTGTTAGCTCTAAGCTGCCCCGATCAGACGGTCAAGCTCTGGGATCTGCAAACTTTTACCCTGCTGAATACGTTTGGGTATAAGGCTGGTGGATATACCGATCGTGGGAGCGCGATCGCCTTTAGCCCTAGCGGCCATGCTCTAGCCACTGGCAGTCCCGAGGGCAGCGTGACTCTATGGCATTGGGCAAGTGGGCAGATGCTGGGTCAGCTGACTGGCCATCCTGAGACGATTCATGCCTTGGCCTATAGTCAAGACGGGCAAACGCTAGTCAGCGGTAGCGCCGATCAAACCGTCAAAATTTGGCACCGACGTTAGCGATCGCCCAAATTTTACAGAACGTAATATTATCTCTGCATCCAGAGGATAGCGAAAGCCTTAGACTTTATCTAATACAGCGATCGTTACTCCCTTTCATCAGTATGTTTCCTAACCACCGTCCCCGTCGGCTCCGCAGTCATCCTCAGTTACGCCGCATGGTGCGCGAAAACATTCTGACCGTCAGCGATCTCATCTACCCGCTGTTTGCGGTGCCCGGTCAGGGCATTGCCAAAGAGGTGCGCTCGATGCCGGGGGTGTATCAGCTTTCGGTAGACAAAATTGTAGAAGAGGCCAAGGAAGTTTACGACCTCGGCATTCCGGCCATTATTTTGTTTGGTATTCCGTCTGATAAAGACGACGCTGCCACTGGCGCATGGCACGATCACGGCATTGTCCAGCTGGCCACCGCCGCTGTCAAAGCCGCCGTCCCCGATCTGCTGGTCATTGTCGATACCTGCCTGTGTGAATATACCGCCCATGGCCACTGCGGCTACTTAGAAGTCGGTGATCTATCGGGGCGCGTGCTGAATGACCCAACGCTAGAACTACTGAAAAAGACGGCTGTAGCTCAGGCTAATGCGGGAGCCGACATCATTGCCCCGTCGGGGATGATGGATGGGTTTGTGCAGGCCATTCGTCAGGGTTTAGATCAAGGTGGCTTTGAGGATATTCCAATCATGTCCTACGCTGCTAAGTATGCATCTGCCTACTACGGCCCGTTCCGAGATGCCGCCGAATCGACCCCCCAGTTTGGCGATCGCCGCACCTACCAAATGGATCCCGGCAATGGCCGTGAAGCCCTCAAAGAGATTGAACTCGACATTGCCGAGGGTGCAGACATGCTGATGGTAAAACCCGCCCTGTCCTACATGGACATTATCTGGCGAGTCAAGCAAGCCACCAATCTACCTCTGGCGGCCTATAACGTTTCGGGCGAATACGCTATGATCAAAGCAGCTGCCCTGAATGGTTGGATTGACGAAGAAAGAGTTGTGCTAGAGACCCTGACCAGCTTTAAACGGGCTGGCGCAGATCTGGTCTTGACTTACCATGCCAAGGACGCAGCACGCTGGTTAGCATTGGCAAAGCTGTAAAACTAAATCATTTAGGTTTCCAGGCATTTCCCACCATTTAGTGCTCTGGTTTTCCGGATAGAGCGGTAGAGAACTTGTATAAGTATTGTTGTTTACTGAGAAAATACCTCGGTAAACGACTATCCCTATCAGGTTCTCTGTTGATAGTTAGTGGTGCATCCTTAAAAACTGATCTCGCTTGTAGCTGAAGGTCTTGCTAAAAGACCTGTGATTTTGTAGATCCAAATTTTTTGAAAGCCTGTCCCTAACTGAGTTTATTTGGCTGAATCTGATGAAATACAAAATTGTTAATACCGGCAGCGACTGGTTACTCAAGATCTGGGAACCTGCTCCAGTTAGCCCTACCCAAGATCTACCGTTTCTTTACAAAATCAAGCTACGGTTTGCCAGCGAAAAAGAAGCGCTGCGCATGTTAGCTCACTACCGAGACGCGTATGAAAACGGACAGATGCACTTGAACGGTGAGTCGGTAGATGAAAGCCAAATGGCGGTCGTTTAGCTTACTCCCCTGTGGCGCGGGAGGTTTTAACATAACTTACCCTTCCACGTCTCTAACTTAACCTAGCGACAATCTAGTCGAACACCGTAAAATTGCCGATTACAGAGCAGTTAATTGCACTAAATGCTGATGTTTTAAGTACCAAGCGCTCGAAACATCAGCACAGGCGTCGGATCTTTGGGTCGTTTGTTCAGAGGCGACTGGTAAGTTCAGCGTGCAGGGCTAGGGACGGCTACGGCGTGCGATGGACTGAGGTGGCACTGGCTTGATCGATCGGCATTAAAATCACCTCATTAATGTTGACATGGGCAGGACGGGTGGCGCAGAAGATCACTACCTCGGCTACGTCTTCTGGCGTGAGGGGCTGGAGTCCTTGATAAACCTGTTTGGCGCGATCGCCATCTCCTCTGAAGCGAATCTCACTAAACTCCGTTTCTACCATGCCTGGATCGACCGAACTAACCCGCACAGGGGTACCTAGCAAATCGAGCTTTAGCCCCTCTGAAATCGCTTTCACCGCCGCTTTGGTGGCGCAATAGACATTACCACCGGGGTATGCTTGATGCCCAGCAATGGATCCGAGATTGATCACATGCCCCCGCCCTCGGACTATCATCCCAGGCAAGAGCGATCGCGTTACATATAATAAGCCTTTAATATTGGTATCGATCATCTCTTCCCAGTCCTGAATGCTGCCCGTTTGGAGCTTGTCTAAGCCACGACTTAGCCCAGCATTATTCACCAAAATGTCGATGGCAGACCAAGCGGCAGGTAAGTTAGCCAGGGTGGCTTCAACCTGAACGCGATCGCAGACATCCAGTTGCAGGAGGTGAACCTCACGACCATAGGTATGCGTGATTTCTGCCCCGAGCTGCTCTAGTTTGTCCATGCGGCGAGCCGCCAAAATTGTTCGTGCTCCCTGTTGGGCAAACAGTTGGGCGCAGGCGGCTCCAATGCCACTGCTGGCACCTGTGATTAAAACAATTTGATCGTGAAGTAAAGCCATGGCGAGGGAGTGAGTCTATAGTGAGCAACCAGCTCCTAGCTTAAAACCTATCAGCGAAGAACATGGAGTAGCGCAGTTTGAATTGGTGAAATGAGCCTAAGACGCGATCGCCAACGTTAATTTTCAAGCTAAAAACGGGCGACTTCGGTCGTTTGGGTTGCACCAAAACCCTAAAAGTGATGGAATAGAACAGATGTCGTTAGATGTTCGCATCTTAACGAGCCAACGGGGGTGTGGCGGAATGGTAGACGCTGCGGACTTAAAATCCGTTGATCTTAAAAATCGTGAGGGTTCAAGTCCCTCCACCCCCATGCTCTCAATCAGATTTCGACCGGGCGCGGTGCTCTCAAAAAATCACTGGACGTCGTCTACGTGGATATACTGAATTGCGGTTCCTGCTGTGAGACCCTCCGGCTGTGACAGGCTCCTGTAGTTTGTGGGTGGGGATTGGCTGCAAGCGGGGCACCCCTCATGACACGATTGCAGCGGCGCTCACTCATGTATTTGTAACGTATGGGTTAGTAGAAACCGCGATCGCCGCAATTGGCACCATTGACCACAAGGTCTCAGAGGTGGGGCTGGTGGAGTTTTGTCGCGATCGCCAGCTGCCGTTGCTCGGCTTTTCGGCGGCTGCCCTTCGTGCCATAACGGCTCCCCATCCTTCGGCGATTGCGCACCGCACCGTCGGTACCCCTAGCGTGGCGGAAGCCGCCGCAATTTTGGCCTATCAGGAATGGAGTCAAGGCGCAGCTGCACAGTCTACATCCATTGCTTCAGGAGCTTCAGGTGATTCAGGCGCTTGTGACGGATCGATTGATGCTGTTCCCCAAGTCGCCTCACTCATGCCACCGCATCCGCTGCTGATCTCCAAGCAAATCTTCCGGCTCCTCGACCAGCCCGGAGCCGTAACTCTGGCCGTAGCAGGTGATCCACAGCGTTTGTCCGGATGGGTTCAAGACTGGAACAGAATTAAGAAAATGGGTAAACCATGTTAGACGGGGATTTTAGATTTAGGGCTTCAAATCGTTAAACAAACCCCTCATCCGCCCAGTTCGTCCTCATCCTTCCCTCCGCGCCCCTCATTCCTCATTCCTCATGCCCACTGCCTCCACTGCTGCTTCCAGGGCGATCGCCACATGCGTCCAGTGAGTGCCGCCTTGGCAAAAGACGATATAGGGTTCCCGCAGGGGGCCATCTGCCGAAAATTCAGACGTGCTGCCGTCAATGAAGGTGCCCCCTGCCATGACCAGATCGCTCTGGTATCCCGGCATTTGAGCCGGAACGGGGCTGAGGTAAGACCCGATGGGCGAATGCTGCTGGATGGCGTGGCAGAAAGCGATAACCTTTTCCGCCGATCCAAGCCTAATCGCTTGGATTACATCGCGGCGAGGTGCGTCCGGGAAGGGATTTACCGGGTATCCCAGCTGTTGGAACACCTTGGCGGTGAGGTGATTGCCCTTGAGGGCTTCGCCGACCATTTGCGGGGCAAGAAATAGCCCTTGGAACAGCAAACGGTTTTGGTCAAACGTGGCTCCCCCTTCGCTGCCAATCCCCGGCGAGGTCAAGCGGCAGCAGGCCATTTCTACCAAATCAGCCCGCCCAGCTACATAGCCGCCAGCGGTGACAATGGTTCCGCCTGGGTTTTTAATCAACGAGCCAGCAATTAAGTCGGCACCGACTGCTGGCGGTTCACAGTCGTCTACAAATTCGCCGTAGCAGTTATCGACAAAACAGACGGTGTTGGGATTTTGCTGCTTCACAAGAGCCACAATTTTTTCAATATCGGCGATCGCCAAACTGCTGCGCCATGCATATCCACAGGAGCGCTGAATCAGCACCATCCGCGTTTCAGGGCGGATGGCGGTCGTCAGGGCAAACCAATCGATCGTGCCATCTGCCGTTAATTCCAGCTGCCGATAGCGAATGCCAAAATCCTTTAGAGAACCCTGATTAGTACCGCGTAACCCAATCACCTCCTCCAATGTGTCGTAGGGGGAACCCGCAACCGCCAGTAGTTCATCCCCTGGACGCAGCACCCCAAATAGAGCACAAGTGATAGCATGAGTGCCGGAGACGAATTGCACTCGCACGGCAGCGGACTCTGCTCCCATGACGTCGGCAAAGATCTGATCCAACACATGGCGACCTAGATCGTCGTGTCCATAGCCGCTGACGCTAGAAAAGTGATGGACACCAACCTGATGCTTGCGAAAGGCAGTTAGTACCCTTGCCAAATTGGACTTGACCCGTGCGTCAATTCCAGAAAAGATTTGAAGGAGGGATGCTTGGGCTGTGTGTAGCAGCAGCTGGCTGTTCATCAAGGTTTTTTCTATCCTAGAGGGCTATTTGCAAGTGAGGTGAACTCGGTTGCCTAGAAGAGTGTCAAGGCTCTTTGATCCTGACATGGCGTGACTCCGCCCGTCCATGTCAATTAGTCTGCGGA
Source organism: Synechococcales cyanobacterium PMM_0002 (assembly GCA_949127925.1). Taxonomy (GTDB): domain Bacteria; phylum Cyanobacteriota; class Cyanobacteriia; order Elainellales; family Elainellaceae; genus CASBQJ01. Next base: position 7,404 of record CASBQX010000107.1, on the reverse strand, counting down.
GATTGTTGTCGCGCAAATTCTTCAAGTCGGGAGGCTCATGATTGCATCTGGTACGACGAAGCTCCACCCCGGACTCGTTTTGTTTATGGTGGCAATGCATATTGGGGCACTGTCTGCCCTATTGCCTGCCAATTTTAGCTGGGGGGCGATCGCTCTTGCCGTTTTCTTGCACTGGCTCACAGGCGGTGTAGGAATTACGTTGGGCTGGCATCGACTAGTGGCTCACCGCAGTTTCCAAACGCCAAAGTGGCTGGAATATTTAATCGTGTTCTGCGGCACGATGTCGATGCAAGGTGGCCCGATTGAGTGGATTGGGTTACACCGCCACCACCACGTCCATTCTGACCAAGAACTTGATCACCATAACTCTGGAAAGGGTTTCTGGTGGAGCCATGTAGCCTGGATAGTTCATGATATTCCTGCCCAGGCCGAAGTGCCTAGGTATACCAAAGATATTGCGAATGATCCCGTTTACGTCTTTCTACAGAACTACTTTTTTCCCCTTCAAGTTGTGTTTGCTGGGTTGCTCTATTGGTGGGGCGGCTGGCCATTCATCGCTTGGGCTATCTTTATGCGGATTGTGGTGGTCTATCACTGCACCTGGTTGGTCAATAGCGCGACGCATCGCTTTGGCTACAAAACCTATGACGTGGGCGATCGCTCTACCAATTGCTGGTGGGTAGCCGTGTTGACCTATGGCGAAGGCTGGCACAACAATCATCACGCCTTTCAATATTCAGCGCGTCACGGGCTGAAATGGTGGGAGATTGATCTGACCTGGGGCATGGTGCGGCTGTTGCAGGTTTTGGGCTTAGCCACCAATGTGAAATTGGCCAATAAGTAACCCCAATCAGTAACCATAGCGTCGCAGATTGTCCAACTTGATCGATTTTAAGAGCTGGCTGTTCGTACCCGAAGGCTACGAGCAGCCAGCTCTTAATGTTTTAATCTAATGCTTCAATCTAATGCTTTAATCATTTTTTAAATCGCATCTGAATCCCGTAGAGCCGATCCAAGTGGCAATCGTGGTGATCGACCTGGTTGGTATCAGTCAGTTCGAGGTTAAAAAATGCTCGGCTTGGTTCGGTAAAATAAGGGCCTGCATGCCAGGTGCCGCGATCCAGTTGAATGGCGCGATCGCCCGGAATCTCAAAGGCGCAGATAGAGCTAGGGTCTGGCATCGCTGCCAGGTTGTCTGGCTCGATTGGAGGGGCTACCGCAATCAGCCACGGTTTGCCGCCCACAGCGGCAAGGCACTGAGTGACCTGCAAGTGACGCGTAATTTGGCGAAAGGTCAGCCCACGCTCAGGCAAATTCATCATGTAGAAGCGGGGCGTTCCTCGATCCAGCTCTAGCCGAGCATCGTTGGCGTCAAAGGGTTGCCCATCGTCGGCAAACCCAATCAGGGTGCCAAACGGCTGAAAGTTTGCGCGCGTAACCGGCAGTACCTCTAGCTCAATTAGCTGTAGCGATTGGGTTTCCATGCTTGCTTTATATTCCATTTCCTTGCACGACATACTTCAGCGTCGTCAGTGTTTCTAGGGTAATAATGCCGCGACGGTGCCCCTTTTGGTTCGACATCCCCAGCGAAATGGGGCTACCTCGTTTTGGGTTTCGGTAAAAGCGTGGCGAGGTGTTGATATAAATGGTGGCACTGTTGATGTCGGTCGCAAACCGACGGCTTTCTTGATATGACTCGGAGACTAGACAGTCGGCATGGCCGCTGCTGTGTCGGTTCATCCAGGCGATCGCTTCATCTAACCCGTCTACCACTTTGAACGCAATCGTCCCGTCCAGATAAGCGCGATCCCAGTCTTCGTCCTCTGCCAATACCAGTTCAGGAAACTCTGTCACCAGTTCTGCATCCCCCCGCAGGTGAAAGCCCTTCTCTCGCAACGTGCGCCACAGAGCCTGTAGAGCCTGGGTATCTTGGTTGCGGCAGACCAACACCTTTTCGATGGCATTCACGGGGTCTGGCTCGCTCTGGTAACTGTCTAGAATCATCCAGCGGGTTGTGTCAAGACTGCTCGAAGACGACCAATAGAGATAACAGTTGCCAATGGCTGTTTTGAGCACGGGCACGGTGGCTTGGCGAATCACCTGCTGGACTAGGCTAGAGCGCCCATAGGGAATGACTAAATTGACATAGGCATCTTGGGTGACTAATTCCCGCAATGGGTCGCCCTGGTCGGTCGGAATTAGTTCAATGCAGCCCGCTGGTAACCCGGCATCTTCAATTGCTGTTTGCAAAATGGTGGCGATCGCCTGGTTTGAGTGACTGGCTTCGCTGCCGCCTTTCAAAATCAGGCTATTGCCCGTACGCAGGCATAGCCCCGCCGCGATCGCCCCTAATTCAGGGAACGACTCATAGATCAAGGCGATCGCCCCCAGCGGCATCAGCTGGCAATAGGTTTGAGATTGTTCTAGCTGGTAGGGCGTTGTCAGAATTTGCTGCGTCGGATCGGTTAACTCCGAAAGCCGCTGCAAAATCCTTACCACCGACTGCAACCGTTCGGGCGTGAGCTTGAGCCACTCCAAAATCAAATCGGGTACCGCCATCTCACGACTGGCTTCTAGATCTAACGTATTGGCCTCTAGAACGTCATCCTGATTGGCACTTAGCGCCTCCGACATAATTTGGAGCGCACGGCTGCGTTCGGTGCCCTTTGTCGCCGCCAAAACTTCAGACGCTTGATTAGCGCGACGAATCAGATGAAGTAACTCGGAGTCAGAGTCCAAGGAATCCTTAAGATGGATGAACGCTGGTTCAACGCCTGCAAGCTAGCCAGAGCATAAAGATTAGCATGAGAGCTAGCGCCAGTGCTGCAATCACTCGAAACAAAACGCTAGCTCCGACTGGAAAATGTAACGTTGTGACTAGCAGTAGAAAGATCAGCCCAAAAATAACAAAGATTGTAAATGGAATATATCCATTGCTCAGGCTCGGATTCACCGCTACCCACTGATGCCCTGTCCACCGCCACATTTTTTTATAGGGATAGTTAGTCGAAAGCTGTTCAATGGTGTAGCCGCTTTCTTGAAGCACAAAAATCTGCTGACATCGATTACACCCAAAGGCTTCAGTCAAGGCAATGGGAGTCAGGCGGCCTCGGCGGCGGCACGGACAAGGATAGTCACCGTTTAGGTCAATTTTTTGAAGTTTCTGAGTGTGCACGAGGGGCAACAAAGATGAACTACGCTTAGAAACGACGACGGGTAGGCGATCGCCCTACCCTACTCAGAATGAGCAACACAGCAGATCGAACCTGAGTTTCAAGAATGTCCCCAAAATCAGCTTAAATCTATCGGCTTGATTCTAATGATAGTCAAACTAGGGCGGTTGGCCACGGTTACCAGGAAACTTCTGGTAGATTCGGCGTGAACCCTAATCCGTTGCAGCCACTAGGCTAACGCTATTGCCTTCGTTTGCCTGTAAAGATCTCTTGTTTTCTCCAAGAAAATTCTACCTGGGCTAGATAGATTCAGACATTGACCTTAAAAGCGGGTGATGGGATTCGAACCCACGACATCAACCTTGGCAAGGTTGCGCTCTACCACTGAGCTACACCCGCAGAATTTGACCATCTACTAGAATCTCAGAAAGCTACTACATTGTCAAGCTATTTCATTAGTACCTACAGGAGATTCTAGTGAAGGAGGCAGAATTTGAGCCTGCCTGGATTCAGCAAACCGATTGGTGGACGAATCTGTCGAGATTGTGCGAACCTGACGCATCAAGGTTGCCATCTCAATGGCATTCATGGCATATTCCCAACCTTTGTTGCTTTTAATTCCGGCGCGCTCCAACGCCTGCTGCATCGTATCGGTGGTTAGCACCCCAAACACCACCGGAACACCTGTTTGAAATGCAGCGGCGGCAATTCCCTTAGACACCTCTGACGCTACATAGTCAAAATGTGGCGTTTGTCCCTTAATGACTGCGCCCATGCAAATAATGGCGTCGTAACGATGCGTGAGCGCTAGTTGCCTTGCCAGCAATGGAATCTCAAAGCAACCCGGCACCCAGGCATAGTCCACTTGGGTACCGTAGGGATCGGGGTCAATCCCGTGTCGCTTGAGGCAATCTTGGCATCCTTCCAAGAGCTTACCCGTGACTAAGTCATTAAATCGTCCAATCACAATGGCAAACCGTAACGGCTCGGTCTGAGTAAATGTGCCCTCAAAAACTGCCATGTATGTCCTAAACCACCAAATAGTTCAATGCGCCAACTACAACGACCAGCCCTAGCCACAGAGCCGAACCAAATAAGATCAGCCGCTTAGCTTGATCCCAGTTACGGGGTGACGCATAAGCAACTGGAACGCCTACCACCATAACAAATGACAGAAGAACTAGCGCTGCCAGGGCAAATTGAAACACAATAGACATAATGGCTTTCCTTCATAACACCGCAAAAATCGACTGTTAAAGGCAAACAACAGGACTCAACGCTGTTGATAGGACAAGACCCTGCCCCCCAATCGCCTCCCATAGTTAAATTATCAGAAATTGAACCCCTACGGAGAGTTGTCTGAGGGGATGTTTGGAAAGTTGATTTTTGATATGCTTCCAGACTGAAAATCCAACCTTCCTTGATACTGCTGCCTAAGCCCTCTCAGCTTGATCCCAATGCACCTGATTCTTTGTCACACTACTGCCGATTTCGACACACTGGGAGCGGCTGTGGGCCTGACCTGCCTGCATCCTGGAGCGCGGGTGGTGTTGACGGGGGGTGCCCACCCAACGGTGCGGCAATTTTTGGCATTTCACCGCGATCGCTTTGCTCTAATTGAGCGACGAGCGGTTAGTCCAACGGCTATCCGTGCCATTACGGTGGTCGATACCCAGTGGCGCGATCGCCTTGGCAAGGCGGCAGAGTGGCTGACATTGCCCAATCTCGACATTTCCATCTATGACCACCATTTAGAAGGCGTGAGTGACATCCCAGCCCAGCACACCTGGATTGAACCCGTTGGAGCGAGTACCACACTGGTGGTCGAGCAATTGCAGCAGCAGGGTGTGACCATCACCCCAGCAGAGGCGACGGTGATGGCACTGGGCATCCACGTTGATACGGGATCGCTAACCTTCGACCAATCTACGGTGCGTGATGCGGCAGCGCTGACCTGGCTGATGCAGCACGGTGCCAGTGTGCCGACGATTTCGCAGTATGTGAATCCTGGGCTATCCCCGCTGCTGCAAGACTTGTTGAGCTGGGCGCTGGCCAACCTCCAAACCGAGACCCAGCAGGGGCATACACTGGCCTGGGTGATGTTAGATGTGCCGGATTATGTGCCGGGGCTATCGAGCCTTGCTAGCCATTTGACCAGCCTGACCCAGAGCGATGTGCTGCTGCTGGCGGCTCGCTATGGCGGTGTGAAGCCGGATCAGGCGGGAGAATCAGCGGAATCAGGAGAATTAGCGGAATTAGCGGAATCAGGAAAAGACACTGAAGAAAAGCTGACTATTATTGGGCGATCGCGGGCGTCTGCGCGGGATCGGGGGGTGAATCTGAGTCCGCTGTTCCACGGGCTAGGTGGAGGCGGGCACCCTAGTGCGGCAGCTGTTACCCTGCGAACCAATGCTCCAGAAACAGTTCTAGCTGAGCTGGTACAGGCAGTGCGAGCTAGTGTCCGGCCTGCGGCTACAGCCCGCCAAATCATGTCGGCTCCGGTGCGCACCATTCGCCCCGAAACGGCGATCGCGGAGGCTCAGCGGATTTTGCTGCGCTATGGGCACTCGGGGTTATCGGTTGTAGACGAGCACGATCAGCTAGTCGGCATTATTTCCCGGCGAGATTTGGATTTAGCCCTGCACCACGGGTTTAGCCATGCGCCTGTGAAGGGGTATATGACCACCAGCCTTAAAACCATCACACCTGATACCGCTCTAGCTGACATGGAGGCGTTGATGGTGACCCATGACATTGGCCGCTTGCCCGTGCTTCAAGATGGACATCTGGTAGGAATTGTGACGCGGACGGATGTGCTGCGGCAAGTGCTGCAGCGGCAGCGAGAGACCGCAGGGGAGGACGAGAATGACGCGCGAGATGGGGAGGAAAATTGGGGCAGTGCCTGTCCGATGCCAGCGGTGATGTGGCGGATGTTGGGCGATCGCCTAGCCGCTCCGTTGTGGAACCTGCTGGTTAAAACGGCAGAGTTGGCTGCATCTAGAGGCTGGCAGCTATTCATGGTAGGTGGAGCCGTCAGAGATTTGCTGCTAGCAGAGGCAAATGCCCTGCTGATCCCCGATGTCGATTTGGTGGTGGATGGGTTCCACAGCTCGGCGGATCAAGCGGCAGGCGTAGCCCTAGCTCGGGCGATCGAGCAGGAATATCCTCAAGTGCGGCTGCAAATTCACGGACAGTTTCAGACCGCTGCTTTAACCTGGCATAATGACCCCACCCTAGACTCGCTTTGGCTCGATATTGCCACCGCCCGCACCGAGTTTTATCCATACCCAGCGGCCAATCCAGAAGTTGAAGCTAGTTCAATTCGGCAAGACCTATACCGCCGCGACTTTACGATCAATGCTCTAGCTATTCGCCTGAGCGAACCACGCCAAGGTGAATTATTGGACTTTTTTGGCGGACTAATTGATCTGCAAAATCGTCAGATTCGGGTGCTCCACGTCAACAGTTTTATTGAAGACCCCACGCGGATTTACCGAGCGGTGCGGTTTGCGGTACGGCTAGGGTTTGAGCTGGAGTCGCAGACTGAAGCCTATATTCGCTATGCGATCGCCAGCGGCATTTACAGCCGCACTCAAATTGCCCAAGCGCATACTCCCGCGCTCCAAACCCGACTGAAGCGCGAGCTGAAATATATTTTAGAAGCCCCCTATTGGAAAATCGCGCTGCGTAAATTAGCAGATCTAGACGCTCTAAAGTGCCTGCATCCGCAGCTGGTGTTGGACGACACCCTGTGGTGGCAGCTACGACTCACCGATCACTGGCTGGCGCGGTTTGACGCGACAATTACCCTCGACCATTGGCAACTTTTACTAGAAGTTATCCTCGCCTATCTACCTGTGCTCGATCGGGGCAAAGTGGCCACGGGGCTACAGCTTCCAGTTGAGAGTAGCGATCGCCTCACCCACCTAGCAGAAATTGAGACTGCCGTGTCTGCCCAGCTCCAGGACTGCGATCGCCCTAGCCAAATTGTTCAGGTGCTTAACCGCTACAGCCTGCCCACTCTAGCCCTTGTGGGTATTCGGTGCGATCGCCCCCAGCGCCAAATAATTTGGCGCTACCTGACCCATTGGTCTCAGGTGAAGCCTCCGCTTTCGGGCAACGATCTAAGGCGGCTAGGCTATCTGCCGGGTAAACAATTTAAGCAAATTTTAGAGGCGCTGTTGATGGCAACCTTAGATGGCGAATTGCGCAATCGGGCTGAAGCAGAAAT
>CASBQX010000106.1 GCA_949127925.1 Synechococcales cyanobacterium PMM_0002 | reverse complement strand
TCATAGACAAATCATAGACCAAGTCCACGTTGATAACTGTAGTTTTAGCCCTCACCCCCAGCCCCTCTCCCAAAGGGCGAGGGGAGCCGGAAAAGCTTTCAAAGTCCCTCTCCCTGGGGAGAGGGATTTAGGGTGAGGGAAAACTCTGGGTTTCAAGTTAGACGAGGTTTAGACCTTAAATAATGCTATCTATTGGCTTGCCTGGACAACTGTAGCGGATAGAGTATTTACAAGGAACACCATAGACTTTGATCACGTCTTTTGCCTAGCTTCAATGTCAGCACTAAACGATTTGGGGCGCGACTGCGATGTACGAGTGATCGATGTACAAGTGCTCCAAGTAAGTTCCACCTTTCTTGTAACGTAACGTTCCGGTTTTAAAGCTCTTGATTCAACAATCTAATAACGCTGTCCCTGCTGATTTGCAAGAGACCCTCAACCAGATTGCTGAACGGTCTACCGATCGTAAAGATGAAATTGTTGATTTGCTCAGCGATGAACAACCTCGAAAAGTCGGCTAATCGAGTCATCTTACGATCGCTGCATCTGGTGGTAAGGCTGTTACTACTGCCAAGATGAAAACAAGCAGTGGGCAGCGCGTGAAATGCTTTATGTAAGCGTCAAACAGGCGATTCAGGCGGTTCAATGCGCGATCATCGGGCTGGGGCGATCGCTTCCGATAGGTTCTGGCTCTTTCTGCAATTCTTAGAAATAATCACTCTCAGTAATTTGAGCCACTTCCTTTAGAGCCAGAAAAGTCCCCATGATGGCCGTGAACGCGCGATGGGAGTTTTGAAACACCGTTTCAGCCGCAACGTACACCACTTGAGAACCCAGCACTTCATTTAGCCTCCTGGCCAACCCCGCCACCCGCTTTATCTGCCCGCAGATACACGGCCTATGCTGTTCCAGGTTCCAGACTCAACGCTGAACCCAATACCCAATCGCGCAACAGACTATTAACTTGATCGGGCACCTCATCATGAGGACAGTGGCCCGCCTGAAGATAATGTTCGCTCAGACCCGGATAATACTGACGAAACTTTGCGCCCCGTGCAGTGGACTGCATCCAAGGATCACCTGTCCCCCACAGCATTAATAATGGGCAGGTCATTTGGCTCAGCAACACATCATTTTTTTCACCTTGGGGCGACTTAAATACCGACGCAAACACCACAGCCGCTCCCGGATCGCAGGAAGGACGATAAATATCGTCTACTAGTTGGTCGGTAACTGCCGTTTGATCTAAATACACTTTTTGCAGTGTCTTGCGGATCACCGATTTCTGCCGCACATATTGGAACAACAAAAAGCTGGGTAGGGGTTGCAGAAGCAGCGATCGCACTGCTTTTCCCATCACTTGCCGCACTGGGTCAGGCTGGGTTAGGGGTGCAGCCTCGGTAAACGATCCGGCACAGTTTAACAGCACCAGCCCTGCTGCCGACTGAGGCCGTTGTGCTGCCACACACAACGCCGCGTAGCCCCCCAACGAATTGCCTGCTAGCACGGCCGGTCGGCCAATCACCTCGACAATAAAATCGTGTAGCTGGTCGCGCCAGAGATCGCCACTGTAAACCCAGTCAGGCTTAGCAGAGCGCCCAAAGCCAAGCAAATCAATCGCCCAGACCTCAAAGTCTTGACTTAAGCCGTCAATGTTCTTGTGCCAATGGTCGGTTGAGGCTCCAAACCCATGCACGAGTAGCAGGGGAGGTCGATCTGGATGCGGCTCCCCGGCCTTGACGTAGTAAACAGGTTGCCCCCGCCATTGCCAGACGGTGCCAATGGGACGGGCGATCGCAGTTTGCATACATACCAAATGTAAAGATATATTAACTATTCTAAATACCCAGCTCCCAAAAAAACAAAAACTCGACAGAACCTAACCAGTCTGCTACGCAAAGCCTGCCTATTTTAGGCTAAGGGGAGGGGGCTAGAGTTGCATAAATGAGAGAGTAGCTCGGAGGCGATCGCGCTACTGACTGGGCGGTCGCCTCCTCCAAGCGCATTTTTTTGACTCCCGCGTCCATGTCTGTATGTTGGCTCAACCCCATAGCCCAGACAAAAATTCGCAGCCAAACTTGCTGTAAACCGACCTCAAGACTAATATTTTAGTCAAGAAAATTTACCTCATTGCCAGCTTATATAGTACAAGTATTCTTAAATAATAGATTAATTTTTATGTCTCAATTCTTTACTTATTATTTTTAACTTAACGTTTCAGCATCTGCTCCATGAACTCTTAATTCTCCGTTGTGGCGGCGTAGAAATGATATAAGAAGGAAGGAGGCATCTGCACAGATGTTCAATAATTGCTCAGCGCACCCTTCCATCTTCTTGAGAAAGTGTGAGGGTGGGTAGTTCTGTTGAATGCTTTTCATTCGAACATACTACGTATCCCGTCAAAGAATAACGTCCCAGAACTATCCAGAAGGTTTTATGCAATATCTATTAATGGATGCTCACCAAAGGTTTTTGGGCACATTCAGTTCCCAAGCAACGCTTATCGTAGGTGATACGTTTCAAAATCAAAATAACCAAACCTATGCTGTTGTGGGGATGAATTGGTCTGGTCAAAAGAGCACTAAAACTCAAGCTTTAACTGTTATCCTTGTAGGCGCAGCGGCTAAAAAAGCTGAACTCAATTAATTGATCACGAGCTGATTGGTGGGTGACTAATTGATCAGCGGCGCGCCTACGAAACGCAATATTTTTTACACTAGCTTAATTTCGGACTAATTTCGTACCAAAACAGGGCGTGGGAATAGCATTTCCACGCCCTGTATTTATGTCAAGCATTACTTATGTCAAGCGTCACTCTACATTTTCTACAACACCTTCCAAGTATTGGCTCTCCAATAAAAATGCACCTCGATCAAAGCGCACTCCCCAATATCCCCCTGGTCGGCGATCGAGCACAATGCCTTCTTCCCCCAGATGAATTAGGTTAGGCGGGCGCAGCATGGGCATGGGTTCAGCAGTTTTAATATAGGGCGGTAAGGCCACGACTCGGACGCGATCGCCTACTAAAAACTCTTTGGCATCAGACATAGGAAGATTTTAGAATTTGAATGTGACAGGGGAACTGAAGCACCAGGATTGGCCATTAACCTCACGATACACTGCACGGCGCATCACGGGCTGAATGGGTTGAACGCAGCTTGTTTAAGCTGATTTAAACGGAGAGGCGATCGCCCCAGATCCCCGTCAGGTTACCAGGTATTGTCTCGATCGACTGAAGGCATGGTTAACCCTCCTCTCTACACAGACACCTAACTTTTATATTTTTCTCATGCACTTGCGGCAAAAAATCAGTTTCTACCTCGACGATATCGAAACACCCATTGGCAAATTCATTAACCTGGTGATTACGGGGTTAGTGCTACTACCCTCTGCGATTTTTGCTGCCCAGACCTATGC
>CASBQX010000105.1 GCA_949127925.1 Synechococcales cyanobacterium PMM_0002 | reverse complement strand
TCTTGTTCAATCGCTGCTATGACTTTGCAGCGCAGGTCGTAACTGTAAGGTCTTGCCATCGGTGCTACTCGTGCGGTATATCTTAGTTTACGTCCTAATCTGTATGGCGGCTGCTATAAATGCTCCGGAAGGGGCGGAACGGGGCTAAGATCAAAGGCGATTCCCTGACTAGCCCGATTGATTTCAGCCACAGAGTCTAGCGCCAGTGCGTAGCCCTACTGAAACGACGGTGAACGGGCAGAGGCATCTGGCGACTTTGACCTTGCAGGGCAGATGATTTTGGCTATTTTTTGGATTCCCTTTATGATTGATGCGGCTGCCGATACCCCGACCCCTAAAGATGAAAAATTAAGTCTGAGTACCAAGCTGGCCTATGGTGCTGGAGATTTAGGGCCTGCCATTACGGCGAATATTCTGTCGTCGTTTTTGTTGATTTTTTTCACCAATGTGGCGGGGCTAAGCCCTGGCATTGCGGGCAGTATCTTGCTAATCAGTAAAATTTGGGATGCAATTAATGATCCCTTTGTCGGCATGCTGAGCGATCGCACCAAAAGCCGCTGGGGACGACGTCTGCCGTGGATACTCTGGGGGGCGATTCCGTTTGGCATATTTTTCTTTTTGCAATGGATTGTGCCCCGCTTTAGCGACAACCCCACAACGAACCAATGGGGGCTAGTTGCCTATTACATTGCGATTTCTATCTTATTTAATACTTTCTACACCTGCGTCAATCTGCCCTATACCGCCCTGACCCCAGAACTCACCCAAAACTATGATGAACGCACCAGCCTGACTAGCTTCCGATTTGCTTTTTCCATTAGCGGCAGTATCTTATCGCTGATGATTGCCCTAGCCATCTTTGCGCTGGTTCCCAACGACTCGGGTCGCCAGTACTTACTGTTAGGCGGAGCGTGTGCCGTCATTGCCGTGTTGCCGCTCTATTGGTGTGTGTTCGGCATCCGGCGGCGGGTGCTAACAGGGGAAGCTCTGTGCCTAGACAATGAAACCAATCATGACTCGATTTCCTATCTCGACCAGCTCAAGATCGCATTTAGCAATCGCCCGTTTTTGTATGTGATTGGCATTTACTTATGTTCCTGGCTAGCGGTGCAAAACACCGTGTCGGTGATTCCCTACTTTGTTAAAAACTGGATGGGGTTAACGGATCAAGATTTTACCAAAACGGTAATTGCGGTGCAGGTAGCGGCGCTGCTAATGCTGTTTGTCTGGAGCGCTGTGAGCAAGCGGGTTGGGAAAAAAGCCGTCTACTTTATGGGCATGAGCCTGTGGATCATGGCGGAGATTGGGCTGTTTTTCTTGCAGCCCGGACAAACGGTATTGCTGTATGTACTGGCAGTATTGGCTGGATTTGGCGTTTCGACCGCCTATCTGATCCCGTGGTCTATGCTCCCCGACGTGATTGAACTAGACGAATTGCAAACCGGGCAGCGACGTGAGGGGGTGTTCTACGGATTTATGGTGCTGCTGCAAAAGGTGGCGCTGGCAATTGGGCTATTTTTGGTGGGGATCACGCTGCAAAATTCGGGGTTTATGAAATCGGGATCGGGTCAACCCGATCCCGTCCAACCCGCGTCAGCGCTGTTTGCAATTCGGCTGCTGATTGGCCCAATTCCAACGGTTTTGCTATTGCTCGGGCTAGTGCTGGCCTACTTTTATCCGATCACCCGCGAGGTTCATGCCGAAATTTTGCTGAAGCTGCGTGAGAAAAAAGAAATGGAGCGATCGCCTGATCCTCAATAGAAAAAAATAGAAAACAAAAAAGGCGGACATCTTTGTCCGCCCTGCAAGAGTTGTCCAGTATCCGAACCGTTATGCTTCGTCGAAGGCTTCCAGGTCGAGCAGGTAGTAATATTGCTCTACCATCTCAGGTCGTTGGAACCCAACTGCCCGCAGCAAATGCCAGTCTTGTAGCCCTTCAAACACGTTTGGGTAGTCGTCTAACTCCAGCCGTTTTGCCAAATCCGCAACGTCGCTCTCTGTCATTTGAGCGACATCCTCTTCACAAAAGGTCAGCGTTTTCATTGCCAGTCTCCCCCCATAGGATTAAGCTCAGACCTGAACTCGGTAAACCAATAATTATATTGGTGTACGAAGCCTAAGTATGCCTTATTAAGCTTATCCTAAGTCGCTCCATCAGGCTGTAACCGTAATTCTTCTGTAAAGTTTTGCACAATTTTTAAAACTTCCGGTGAAATTTCGTGACCAGTGGACAGATCATGAAAGCTCACAGAGATGTTTAGAGCCAACAGCTGATCGCGCGATCGCACGGCTTCGCGCATGGGCACAACTGGATCTTGCCGCCCATGCACCATCAGCACAGGGGGAGGGGCAGCATTGCCAATTTGCACAGGAGCATGGAGGTAGCCGCTAAGCACCAACAGCGCCGCCAGCGGTAGCCCTAGCCCCACGTCCAGCGTCATCGCCCCACCTTGCGAAAACCCTGCCAGTACCGTTCGCTCTAGGGGGACGCCAGTCAGGTCGGGCAGCGATCGCAGCCATTCGGTCAACAGCCGCCGACTCTCTACTAGGTCTGGCCGTGCCGCAAAGGCCGCATCGGACTCAAACGCATAGGTTTCAGGAAAGTTATACCAAGCCCGACCGCCTGGGCTGTAGGGATAGGGAAACGGCGCATCGGGGAATAGCATCTGGTGAGCTGGCAAGTTGAGCGCGAAGGCCAGTGAGGCTAGGTCTTTAGCATTGGCACCCCATCCGTGGAGGGCGACAAATAAGCCTTGGGGCGGCTTGCCAGTTTTGGCCGGGATAGAAATAGCTTGTAGGGACATGAGAGCAGGTTAGAGAGAATAGAGCGTTGAACTATAGACTATAGAACGGTGCGCGTTAGACTCGGACTGGTGAACTCTAGTTTAATTTTTCACCT
>CASBQX010000104.1 GCA_949127925.1 Synechococcales cyanobacterium PMM_0002 | reverse complement strand
CTACAGGTGTTGTAAAGCACCAAATCGGCCTGGTCGGGGGAATCTGACCACTCAAATCCCATAGTTTCCAAAATGCCAGCCATTCGTTCAGAGTCAGCTTTGTTCATCTGACACCCAAAAGTGGTGATGTGGTAGCGGCGGTTAGGAGAGATCATGAGTCGGTGTAGAAGTACTGAGGCAGGGTGAACTAACTATGTTAATCGATCTGGTATCGGGCGATCGCAGAGGGGTAAGCTTACACAAACTTCACCAAAAATCCGGTTGAAATCGGTAAAGAATTTACAAACTCTAACTTTGAGAATCGTATTAATGACTACAATATTTCTATCGGATTAGTTGTTTATACGGGATTTTAACGATCCTCAACATGCTTCTAGGAGAGCTGTATCCCTCTTCCCTTAAGCCGTTGAGTTGAAATAACAAGGAATTTAGAGCAGCGAGTCTGCTGGCATTCTTTTTTACAGAAGCGTGCAGATTCATCGCTGACCGAATCACAAAGTCTGCGTAACTTTACATAGGTAACGCTATGGTTTTGAGGAGACAGCCTATAATTCGATGAATCATCGTTCCAACGTGCATAGCTTCAGGGTGTGTGATTTCAAGCAGCATACTCATCAGAGTAGCTTCGATCTGATTTTAGGGTGCATGAAATCTAAGTAAGTTGTCTCACATTCATTTGAACTATCTAAGCTAAATAGTTTTGTTGTCCAGGTATCGGGCGGGAAAGCCGATGGATGCCTGAATTTGGCTTTTTGGAACTTTATTTGTGGGTTAAGTCAACGCTTTCAAATCTGAAGTTTTATAAAACGCCAGGGCAAACAATCGCCAGAGTTCTGCTAAAAAAATAGCTCTGCTTTGGCGATCGCAATTTTGTTTCTAGAGACCAAACGATCCAGCTTGTCCATAAATTTTGTCAGTTGCCCTGAGTCTACACGTGTAAACACCCACGAGACTCAACCCTAAAATCTCACCGAAAATTCCTGAAACATCACAATCATGAGTATGTCGTCTACCGTCTTAGCACCATTCAAGTCAGCACCATTCAAGATTCTCAAACTGCTCTCATTCACGGTTGGCGCTGCGTGCCTCTCCCTCGTCGCAGCACAGCGAGCGAACGCCGCCATCTTTCAAGAAGGCACAGATGCAGGCGAGAAATTGAGCAATGCGCAGGTGATCAACACCCGGCCGGGTGGAACTACCCTATCTGGCATCAAAGGTAACTTGAGCTTCGGGGCTGATCTGTTTCAAATCACCATTAAAAATACAGTTGGAGAATTCTTAGCCAGTACTGCCAATCAAGGATTAACAGAATTTGAAGACACCCAGCTTTTTTTGCTTGACGCCAATGGAGTAGGTGTTTTTGCGAATGACAACACTCCCAACAACGACCCAGGCCGCGCTAACCCTGGGACAGGTCGTTCCACGCTTCGTCTGCGCAAAAACACTATTTCAGATGGGATCTACTACCTAGGTATATCGGGATACAACTACGACCCCGTAGACGCCAGCGGCAATCTGCTATTCCCTAACACTCGCAGACAACTGGTTGCCCCCATCAACACGACATCTACCCTGGCAGGTTGGAAGGCTAACCCTGGCTATTCTGGAGTCGGCCTAGGCTATTTGATCGACTTAACAGGGGCGGAATTTGTATCGCTAGTCTCTCCAGTACCTATCCCCAGTCCTAGCCCATCCCCATCGCCTAGTCCGTCCCCATCCCCATCGCCTAGCCCTTCTCCCAGTCCTAGTCCGTCCCCATCCCCATCACCTAGCCCGTCTCCTAGCCCTTCTCCCAGTCCTAGTCCGTCCCCATCCCCATCACTTAGTCCTAGTCCTAGTCCTTCTCCATCGCCTAGCCCAAGTCCTAGCCCATCACCAGATCCGGCTTCAGTTCCAGAACCCTCCACTCTCGTGGGTTTACTGACTCTCGTAGGATTAACAGCGAAGGTCGTCGGCAAACGTAAGAGCGATCGCCCATAGCTTCAAATTCTGACTGTGAGGTTAAAGGGTGCCGTTCAGGGTCGCGATCGCCAGATTCAGAAGAATCGAGGTAGATCTGTAGATCTACTGACCAATGGCCAACACACGATGTTGAATTTTTTGTTACAGCTTTAGTGATAATCTAAGAGGTGGCAATTTTACATTATGTAAGAACTGCCACACAGTCCTTCGAAAAGCTGATCAGACGATAGGCGTAAGCATGGTCACCACAGCAGAGAAAACAAACATCGGCTTCATCACTCAGATCATTGGTCCTGTTGTAGATGTCAGATTTCCGGGCGGCAAGCTCCCTCAAATTTACAACGCAATCACGATCACGGGCACAAACCCCGCTGGACAAGACATCTCCGTAACGTGCGAAGTCCAACTACTTTTGGGCGATAACCAAATTCGTGCCGTTTCCATGAGCACCACCGACGGCTTAGTGCGTGGCATGGAAGTTGTAGACACGGGTGCACCCATTAGCGTACCCGTTGGAAATGTGACCCTAGGGCGGATCTTTAACGTCTTAGGGGAACCCGTAGACGAAAGAGGTCCGGTAGATATGACCGATACCCTACCGATTCACCGCTCTGCTCCTAAACTGACCGAGTTGGAAACAACGCCTTCAGTATTTGAGACTGGCATTAAAGTGGTTGACCTGCTAACTCCTTACCGTCGCGGCGGCAAGATTGGGCTATTCGGGGGTGCTGGTGTAGGCAAGACCGTGATCATGATGGAGTTGATCAACAATATTGCAACCCAGCACGGCGGCGTGTCGGTATTTGGCGGTGTCGGCGAACGCACCCGTGAAGGAAATGACCTTTACAACGAAATGATTGAGTCGGGCGTTATCGACCAAGAAACACCCGCCAACTCCAAGATTGCCTTGGTTTACGGACAGATGAACGAGCCACCCGGAGCACGGATGCGCGTAGGTTTGTCGGCGTTGACCATGGCAGAGTATTTCCGTGATGTGAACAAGCAAGACGTGTTGCTGTTCATCGACAACATTTTCCGGTTTGTGCAAGCCGGTTCTGAGGTGTCTGCTCTACTAGGACGGATGCCGTCTGCGGTGGGATATCAGCCGACTTTGGGTACAGATGTGGGCGAACTGCAAGAGCGGATTACATCTACCCGTGAAGGGTCTATCACCTCCATTCAGGCTGTGTATGTGCCCGCCGATGACTTTACTGACCCAGCTCCGGCAACCACGTTTGCCCACCTAGATGGGACAACGGTGCTTTCTCGCGGTTTGGCGGCTCAGGGCATTTATCCTGCGGTAGATCCGCTAGATTCGGCCTCGACCATGTTGCAGCCTGACATTGTGGGTGAAGATCACTACGGCACCGCTCGGGCTGTACAGTCTACTCTGCAACGATACAAGGAACTTCAGGACATCATCGCCATTTTGGGTCTAGATGAACTATCAGAAGACGATCGCCTAACCGTTGCTCGTGCTCGCAAAATTCAGCGGTTCTTGTCGCAGCCTTTCTTCGTTGCAGAAGTGTTTACGGGTTCTCCTGGTAAATATGTAACGCTGGAAAAAACCATTCAGGGCTTCAAGAAGATTCTGGCTGGTGAACTAGATGCACTGCCAGAGCAAGCGTTTTACTTGGTGGGCGACATTGATGAAGCGATCGCCAAAGCCGAGAAAATGAAGTCTGAAGGTAAGTAGATAGGTAGAGATTGGGGATTAGGGATTGGGAGCAGAGCGCCTCAACCCTAGTCCCTATTCTTTAGTTTTAGCTTATGGATGGGAAGCCCCGCGTTCTACCTGTACCCAGGTGAGCGCCGGGATGAAAGGCGCGTGAGTGAGGGTGCATCCTCTGACCAATGCCAAAGGCGTTCGCGTAGCGTCTCGCAGAGAGGGAGGAGG
>CASBQX010000103.1 GCA_949127925.1 Synechococcales cyanobacterium PMM_0002 | reverse complement strand
GGCACCTTGATCTGGACACTGCTATTAACTTACGCAGGCTTTGCGCTAGGTCAAAATTATGACCTGATAGATGAATACCTCGGCCCTGTTTCAAAAATTGTTCTAGGTGGGCTGGTAATTGCCTTTGCCGTCTTCATCTTTTGGCGCTATCAAAAACAAAAAGCTCAATAGCGGTAGAAATGAATAGGGTGTGAATCGTTTCTCGGCTGTGCTGGGAAGCGATTCGCGTTAAAAATCTACCCTAACAAAAATGACAATAGGCTCATCTGCAACTATTTTTTTGGTTGGTTGCAGAGAGTTTTTTCTTTTTACTGCGGCCTGCTATTTTAGCCACCAAGATCATACTTAAGATAGAGTTAATCCTGGGCTGCTATGTTCAGTATTTATACATAGGATTGAATCAGGATTGAACCATTGGTTGATTCAAGCCCTTGTGTCTATTCTCGCGGTTCATGGCTGCATCTTGCATGGTTAACGTTGCTTTTCACCTTCAGATTTTTCTCTGAACGCCAATGCTAGAGCTGCTTAGACGTCTGATCCCGCCCAGTCAATCCATTCCACAGGGGCATAGTTATTTGTGGCAGTTCCCTCTGATGCTGTTACCGGGGGACAGCACCGCTGGGATGGCGATCGCTTACTGTTCCATTGCGATCATCCTGATTTACCTAGGACGCAGGCGGGCAGTAGCGGTGCTGGCCCAGTTCTGGCCGCGCCAAAGTCCACAGCAGTTAGAGCGCATAAATCAAGCGCTACAGACGCAAATTGCGGAGCAAAATCGGACTGAAGCCAGACTACAGCAAGTTGTGGCGGGCACCTCATCGGTCACGGGAGAAGAATTTTTTGCTGCGCTTGTCCGCCACCTGTCCAGCGCTTTAAACGTAGATTACGCCTTGATCTGCGAAGTGGTTGACCCCGCCTCAAAAACCTTTCGCACCTTGGCCTTTTGGTCAGTCGATCATCTAGCCGAGAATACTACCCTGGTGATGCAGGGCTTGCCTTGTGGATTGGTTGCAGAGCGTCAACAGCTCTGCTGTTTTCCTGAGCAGTTGCAGGACTTGTTTCCGGCCAGCAGCCTGTTTAGCGAAATGCAAGCAGTCAGCTATGTGGGAGTCCCCCTGTTTAATACTGGGCAAGAGGTGATTGGCACACTCTGCATTTTGGACACGAAACCATTGGTCGAAGATGACGGCACCACCGCGATCATGTCGGTCTTTGGGGGACGGACAGCCGCCGAGTTGCAGCACCAGCGGGCAGAGGCTGCCAAAAGGCTAGTTTATGCAGGGCTAGAATCTCGCGTGCAAGAACGCACCTGCGAACTGGTTCAGACCAATACAGCCTTAGAAACAGAGATTCAAGAACGTCGAGCCGCAGAAGCAAAAATTCAGAAGCTGATAGAGCGAGAACGCGCCACCACTCGGGTAATTTTGCGCATGCGCCAAAGCCTGGATTTGAAGGCTATTTTTAATATCACGACGAAGGATCTGCGCCAAATGGTAGGGTGCGATCGCACGCTAATTTACCAGTTCAATCCAGACTGGAGCGGCACCGTGGTAGCAGAGTCGGTAGCGGCGGGTTGGGATGCAATTATTCCTCAACGAACCGACAATCCTACCTTGACTCAAGGGCTAGTAGACAACGCGGCCTGTGTGGTGAAGCAGATGGATGGGTCAGAAGTGCTGATTCAAGATACCTATCTGAAAACTACCGCAGGTGGGCGCTATCGCCAAAAGTCTGGCCAGTGCTGTGTCGCCAACATTTATCTAGAAGGGTTTGACGACTGCTATCTAGCGCTGCTCGAATCCCTGCAAGCGAAAGCCTATGTGATTGTGCCGATTTTTTGTGGCAACCAGCTGTGGGGTTTACTGGCAGCTTACGAAAATGCGGGGCCGCGTCATTGGCAAGAATCCGAAATTGAGGTTCTGTCTCAAGTCAGCCAGCAATTAGGGATTGCCGTTCAACAAGCCGAGCTATTGGCGCAAACTCGACAGCAGGCTAAAGAGCTAAAACTGGCTAAAGAGGCCGCAGATACGGCTAACCGTTCAAAGAGCGAGTTTTTGGCCAATATGAGCCATGAATTGCGCACGCCTTTGAATGCGGTGTTGGGGTTTAGCCAGCTCATGGTACTCGATCGGACGTTAAACCCGATTCAGCAAGAGCATTTAAGCATCATTAACCGCAGCGGTGAGCACTTGCTGAGGTTGATTAACGACGTGCTCGAAATGTCGAAAATTGAAGCGGGACGGGTTTTATTAAACGAAGACGCGTTTAACCTGCATCACTTACTCAGCGGCGTTGAAGATATGCTGCGGCTGCGTGCGAAGACGAAAGGGATTGCTCTGGTATTTGAGTGTTTGGCAGCAGTCCCTGAATATGTGACGACCGACGAGCGCAAACTGCAACAAGTGTTGATTAATTTAGTCGGTAACGCGATCAAGTTTACCGAGCAAGGGAGCGTGACGGTTAGCGTGTCGCGGCTTGACCCTCAGTTGGCTGATGCTGTAGCCCACAGTCGAGAAACCCTGCGGTTTGAGGTGGAAGATACGGGTCTAGGGATTGATCTAAGTGAGCAACCCAGCTTATTTAAATCCTTTACGCAGACTGAATCAGGCTTGTCTACGTTGGAAGGCACGGGATTGGGGTTGGCGATTAGCCAAAAGTTTGTGCAGTTAATGGGCGGCAAGATTGCCGTCGTCAGCCATTTAGGTCAGGGCAGCAGGTTTTGGTTTGATCTTGCTGTGGGGGGTGAGGAGGCGATCGCCCCTCCACTGCCCTCCACGCTCACTCAGGCGGCGAGAGCGATCGCGCCCAACCAGTCTACCTACCGCATTTTGGTGGTGGAAGACAACTCGACCAATCGGCTGCTACTGATGCGGATGCTGAGCCTGTATGGATTTGAGCTAAGGGAGGCGGTCAATGGTCAAGACGCGATCGCCATCTGGCAAGACTGGCAGCCGCATTTAATTTTCATGGACATGCGAATGCCCATCATGAATGGGATAGAGGCCACGCGGCAGATCAAAAGTACTCCTCAAGGTAAAAACACCGTGATCATCGCGCTAACGGCTAGCGCGTTTGATCAGCAGCAGCAAGCCTTTTTCACCGTCGGCTGCGATGACTTGATCAGCAAACCGTTTCAGCATCAGGAATTGGTCGAAAAGTTGACTCAGCATCTAGGGATCCAATACCTCTATGCTGAAGAAACCCTGGCACCGAAGCTAGACAGTTTGACCACCGACATAGAGATGCGGCAATCGCTACATCAAGCGTTTCAAACCTGTCTTGCATCTTTGCCTATTGAGTGGGCTACCCAACTGCGGCAAGCGGCTTTAGAAGGCAATGATGCCAGCATTCTTGAGCTGCTCCAACATCTTGCTCCAAACCAGGTGGTCGTTAAGAATGGCATCACACAATTAGCTGAAGACTTCCAATTTGGCCACATTCTTGACCTGTTTGAAGCATAGAGCAAAGCCATGGATTTAAGCGATCGCCCAACCCCTCCCAAACAGGCAGATATCTTAATCGTAGACGACACGCCAGAAAACATTCGATTTCTCTCTACGCTGTTGCTGACTCAAAACTATCAAGTGCGTAAAGCACTAAGCGGCAAAATGGCTCTGATCGCGGCTCAAACAGCGGTGCCCGATCTGATTCTGCTAGATGTAAATATGCCTGGAATGAGCGGATATGAGGTATGTAAAGCTTTAAAAGAAAATCCTAAAACGGCCTTAGTTCCAATTATCTTCCTGAGCGCCTTAAGCGATGTCACAGATAAGGTAAAAGCATTTCAGGCGGGTGGAATCGACTTTATTACCAAACCGTTTCAGTTTGAGGAAGTTTTAATTCGCATTCAAACTCATCTCCAAGTCCAAGATCTCCAATCTCAACTGCAATCAAACAATGCCCAGCTCCAGCAGGCTTTAGATGAGCTGAAATACATGCAGGCTCAACTGATCCGTAAAGAAAAGATGATGGGGTTAGGGCAGCTAGTGGCAGGAGTGTGCCATGAAATCAATAACCCCATTAGCTTTATTACTGGTAATCTTAACCCGGCTCGCGACTACATTCAAACTCTGCTCGATTTAGTGCATGCCTATCAGCATGAGTATCCAAACCCATCTCCTAAAATTCAGACCATCTTGGATACTGCGGATCTAGATTTCATCGCAGATGATCTGCAAAATATCGTGAAATCGATGCGGGGAGGGGCTAGCCGCATCCATAAACTGGTACTAGCCTTGCGCATGTTTGCTCGTCTAGGTGAATCTGATGTCAAGGCCGCTAATCTGCATGAAGGGCTAGACAGTACAGTGTTGCTGCTGCAAAATCGTCTGGTTAGACAGCCAAACAGGCCAGCAAT
>CASBQX010000102.1 GCA_949127925.1 Synechococcales cyanobacterium PMM_0002 | reverse complement strand
TTGAATATTTGTGCGGTGGGGGCGTCCACCGTTGAGCTAGGTGATGTAAGACGGGCTTTGCCTGCTGTCGCTGTTTGAATTCAGAATCCCCGTGCCTTCAGGCCGGGGAGTACGTCAAAGCACCCCGTAAAAGCTTGCATCTTAGTACCCTCACCGATGTGGATCCGTTCACACTGGCGAATCTGGATGATCCAGAGTGTATGGCAGTTTTTATCCGCAGTTGGATGATTGATGCAGCTTACTCGTCTGCCTATCGAGTCGATTTTCTGCAAGATATGCAACAAACGCTGAAACAGATGCAGCAAGACTTTCCCAATCTTTGTGATTTGTATACGTTACTTATCCATCCCAGTTATGAAGAACTGGCGCAAAAATTAGGCTTTCAGTTCACCATTAAAGATACCAAACTCTCGGTTTATTGGGCCTATCTAGCCCTCGATCGCTTTTTAGCATTAGAGATGCAAACTGTCTTAGCAAATTAATCGACTTGTCGGCAAATATAGAGAGAAGCAAGCTATCTACCACGGCTAGCGCCGATCCAATTTATAGTGACGTGGGTTTGGGTGAGGCGACCGCGATCGCCTGTACAGTAGTAGTGGGATCGCATCCCCCCGCAATGACTCAACTCCTGTGCTATGGCTGCAAACGACCTGCCTACTTCTAAACCCACCACCTGGAAACAGGTACCCCGCTACTACTTTCAGCGAGAATTATTGCCGCTGCTGGCCGATTTGCGGCTGGCGATTATGCTATTGCTGGCGATCGCTGTCTTTAGCATTTCGGGCACCGTGATTGAGCAAGGTGAAACTCCTGCCTTTTACCAATCCAACTATCCTGAGCATCCGGCGCTGTTTGGCTTTCTCACCTGGAAAGTAATCCAGGTGGTCGGGTTAGATCACGTTTATCGCACCTGGTGGTTTTTGGCGCTGCTGATCTTGTTTGGCTCCAGCCTCACAGCCTGCACCTTTACGCGGCAGTTTCCCACCCTCAAAACCGCCCAAAAGTGGAGCTACTACACGCTGCCCCGCCAGTACGAAAAACTGGCGCTGAGTGCCGAATTAGATGCCGTCTCGTTGGCGGCGCTGACGCCGCTGCTCCAGAAAAACCGCTACAAAATTTTCCACGACGGCAATACGCTCTATGCTCGCAAGGGTATTGTGGGACGGATTGGGCCGATTATTGTCCATGCCAGTATGTTGCTTGTGCTGGCTGGGTCAATTTTGGGCGCGATGACTGGCTTTTTTGCCCAAGAAATGGTGCCTGCTGGCGAAACCTTCCGAGTCCAAAACATTTTTGACGCGGGCCCGTGGGCACAGCCGCAAATTCCCAAGGATTGGTCGGTTAAGGTCAACCGCTTTTGGATCGACTATACGCCGGAGGGCGGCATCGACCAGTTTTACTCAGACCTGTCGGTGCTGGATGCCGACGGCACCGAAGTAAAGCGGAAAACGATTCACGTCAACGAACCCATGCGCTATAAGGGCGTGACGATGTATCAGGCCGATTGGGCGATCGCCGCTCTGAGGGTGAAGTTCAACAACAGCCCGGTGTTTCAACTGCCGATGTCGAGACTGGACGGCAGCAAGGCAAGGATTTGGGGCACCTGGGTTCCGACCAAACCGGACTTGAGTGACGGGGTATCGGTGCTGGCCAAAGATTTGCAGGGAACGGTGCTGGTGTATGGCAACGACGGCAATCTGCTGGCGACTATTCGTCAGGGCACCGCTGCCGAGATTAATGGCGTTAAGCTCACAATTGAGCAAGTGATAGGCAGTACGGGTCTACAGATCAAGGCCGATCCGGGCATTCCTGTCGTTTACCTAGGCTTTGGCCTGCTGATGCTTAGCGTCATGATGAGCTATGTGTCTCATTCGCAAGTGTGGGCGTTGCAAGAGGGCAATATGCTGTACCTAGGCGGCAGAACTAACCGGGCACAGGTAGTATTTGAGCGCGAGATGCTAGAAATGCTCGACACGTTAGAGGCTACAGCGGAGCAGGGCGATCGCCCCAGCGAGATCTTAGAAACGGTTTAAGACGGCTGGCGAATTTTAGCCAAAAAAATGCCTCTGACTGGGGCGATCGTGACTGAGAAACCAGTCCAACTATCGCTCCAGGCAGAGGCATGACATCTACTCCCGGTCAAAGCTGGCTCAAATCCTTAACAAAACTAAATTATTTTTCTCAGAAAAGCTTCTTGCCCTTAGGGCAACCTATTGGCCTGAGTAGCCATTAAAGCCACCACCCCAACACAGGCCAACACCAATACAAGCGCGAAGGAAAGGGATTGACCCAAATGATTAGCACTTTTCATCGCATCACTCTGTTAGGGGACTGTTAAGACCAAAACAATAACAGTCTGTTGCGGAGCGAAACGAAAGATGACAAAAGCTTAAACAAATGTAAACTTTCTTAAAAGGTGTCTCAGATTTTCCGCTATTGGCACTGTGTTGTCAGAGCCGCCCTGGGCGGGTCAGGATTCTGGCGATCGCCGTGCCGCCTCTAGCAGCAGCCGTTGTTCTGCCCGCGCGATCGCCCGATAGGTTTGGGCGATCGCCGCAGGGTTAACAGAAATTGAGCTGATCCCCCAGCGGACTAGGTCATCAATGATTTCGGGATGCAGCACCGGGGCTTCGCCGCAAATGCAGCAGGGAATGCCGAGCTGCCGCGCTGTTTCAATTAACTGCTGCATCGCCCGCATGACTGCCGGGTGAGCCGCCGTGTAAGCGTCTGCCATCTGCGGATGGTCGCGATCGATTGCCAGCACTAGCTGAGTCAGATCATTGCTGCCAATGGCGATGCCCTGCACTCCGGCCTGCACAAACTCGGGCAGCAAAAACAGCACAGCAGGCACCTCGGCCATGATCCAAAGCTGAAAGTTAGGCGCTTGAGTTAGCCCTGCTTCGACGACGCGCTGCTGGCAAAACTGAAACTCTTCTACCGTGCGCACAAACGGCAAAATCAGATGTAGGTTCGAGTCCCCTGTTTGTTGTACCTGTGCCTGCTGTACCTGTGCCTGCTGGATCTGACGCAGCGCTGCTAGTTCTGCGTCAAAATAGGCAGGGTGGAGCCGATAGCTGAAGGTGCCATGACAGCCCAAAATGGGATTCGCCTCCGGCGGTAGCGGGGGGAGTGAGGAGAGGTTGGAAAAATCGTGCGATCGCACATCTAGCGATCGGTAAAAGACAGGACGCGGAGCAAAGGCTACCACAAAGGGCTGGAGTTGAGTCACAAGCTGTTGGGTAAGCGTCGCCGGATCGGTAGCCCAATGCGGCTGGGCAGCGGGGTCAGCCCCAGACGGCAACCCACCCAGCAGCAGGTGTTCTGCTCGCAGCAAGCCGATCCCATCCACGGGCAGTTGGCTAGAGCGGGCGATCGCCTCTACCTGACTCACGTTGAGCATCAGCTGGGTCGCATTTGGCCTGCCCCAGGTCTGCGCTGGCGGGTCGTGATTGGTCTGCTGCTCCAGATCGAGCAGAGTAGTGTTGGGTGCTAAGCGATAAATTGAGCCGCGATCGCCATAGAGACCCACAATATCGCCCGTTTGGAGCAGCTGCGTCGCCTGCGCCACGCCCACGACCGCCGGGATGCCCAACTCACGCGCCAAAATTGCCCCATGGCTGGTCATGCCGCCCTGCTCGGCAATAATGCCGCTCACCTGTTGCAGCTGGGGGAGCCAGTTGGGGGTGACGCTGGGTACCACTAGCACCGTGCCGACCGGGATTAGATCCAGCGGCGGGTAGCCATCGGCCACCACTAGCACGCGGGCAAAGGTTTCGCCCGGAGCGGCAGCAATACCTGTCAAAACTAAGTCAGGAGCCGCCGATCGTTCGATTGATCCAAGATTGGACGAGAGCTGGGATGCAATACTCGACGCCACGATGGAGGGCGTGCCTGCCGACAGATGCGCTGCATCTGCCGCTGACTGCTCCTCTGTCGCAATCAGCGCCGCTGCACGAGTTGACACGGACGCTGCCCGTTCGGGATTGGCAGCAACGCGATCGCCACCGGGTTTTACCAAATGACGCTGAACGTTGACTTGGGTGATATGGGGCGTAGCGGTGATAGCGGCGGCGGCATCGGCACTCAGGGCTGGAATAGTCCATTCCAGGTCCAGATCATGACCCAAACTGGCATGGACGTGGCGCACCAAATCGGCAACCTGCTGCCGCTGATCTGCCGTTAACGCCGGGTGGTGTTGGGCACCCGAATCTAGCAGGTCGGCTTTGAG
>CASBQX010000101.1 GCA_949127925.1 Synechococcales cyanobacterium PMM_0002 | reverse complement strand
GTGGCCGTACCCAATGACAGGGTGGCCTGCACAATCAGCGGTGCTAGGCTGGATGGCAAAATATGCCGAAAAATGATCCGCCCTGACCCGGCTCCAAACGCCCGCGCGGTCTGGACAAACTCTCGTTCTCGCAATGACAGCACCATACTGCGCGTCAGCCGAATGAAGGTCGGAATCTGAATAATGCCGACGGCAAACATGACGCTGCGGAGGCTGGAGCCAAACACGGTAGCTACGGCGATCGCCAACAGCACAGACGGAAACGCCAGCAAAATATCGGTAAACCAGCCAATCACCGTATCCAATCGCCCGCGAAAATAGCCCGCTACCAGCCCCAGCAGCGTTCCAATCAGCAGCCCAATTCCCACCGCAATGAGGCTAATCAACAGCGAAATCCGCAGGCCATACCAAACCAGGGTCAACAGATCTCGCCCCAGCCCGTCAGTCCCCATCAAAAACTCCAGGCTGGGAGCTTTCAGCCGAGCGGCAAAGTTCCGGGCTGTCGCGGCATCAAACGGTCGCAGCAGCGGTGCCAGCAACGCCAGCACCACTAATCCCAGAGTCAACACCAGCCCAATTTTGCCAGACGTCGATCGCCGAAATTGTCGATAAATTCGCCGAAGCGGATCGCTAGAAGTTTGAATGACGGCGGGAGAGAGGGTGTCCATGGGGCAAGAGGAAGGATGAAGGCGGAGGGATGAAGGATGAAGGATGAAGGATGAATTTAAACTCGGGGGTGCTGGATCGCTACCGATATTGAATGCGTGGATCGAATAGGGCGTAGGATAAATCGACGAGTAGGTTGATTAATACGAAGGTAATGGAGATGAAGACCACGCCGCCTTGGACAACAGGATAGTCGCGGGCGAGGATGGCGCTGTAGATCCAAGAGCCAAGTCCCGGCCAGGAGAAGATGGTTTCAGTTAGAATCGCACCGCTCAGCAGTGCCCCAAATTGCAGTCCAATGATAGTAATGACGGGCAGCAATGCGTTTTTGAGGGCGTGCTTGAAGATCACCCATTTCTCTAAAACGCCTTTGGCGCGGGCGGTGCGGATGTAGTCTTGAGACAGAACTTCAAGCATGGCGCTGCGGGTGAGGCGAGCCACGATCGCCAGCGGAATGGTGCCAAGGGCGATCGCTGGCAAAACCAAATGCGCCAGCACGTCTTTTAAGACCAAAACATTGCCTTGCAAGATCGCATCTAAAATATAAAACCCCGTAATCGCCTGAAACTCAAACCCTTGACTGACACCTAATCGACCGCTGGGGGGCAGCCAACCTAAGTACACAGCAAACAGGTAAATCAGCAACAGGCCCAGCCAGTATACGGGCATCGACACGCCCACCAGCGAGCCAATCATGGCCACATTATCTAACCAGCTATCTTTCTTGACGGCAGCCAAAATGCCCGCCGGAATGCCCACCAGCACGGCAAATAGCATCGCCGCGACCGACAGTTCAAAGCTAGCAGGCCAACGCTGGCCAATTTCGACAATTACCGGGACGTTGGTGACAATGCTGGTGCCAAAATCTAGGCGCAGCAGGCTGGTGAGAAAAAACAGGTATTGCAGTGGCAAGGGCTGATCTAACCCCATCTGTTTCCGCAATATTTCAATTTGTTCGGGGGTGGAGCGTTCGCCCACCATGGCGGTCACCGGATCGCCAGGAATCAGATGCAGAAAGGCAAAGACCAACAGGGTGATGCCAAATATGACGGGCACCAGCCCCAGCAATCGTTTGGCAATATATTGCAGCATGGGATTGGAGATAAATGAGGTATCGAAGTTGAATAAGCTTTGAGTTTTGAGTTTTGAGTTTTGAGCTAGACGAGCAACTCAAAACTCAAAACTTGGAACTTAAAACTAATTCATTTTTTAGGTCTTAGAGATGGTGTTGAACTTCTCGGAACCGAGAGGACTCGGCACCCAACCTGAGATATTGCTGCGATGAGCCACGAGCGGCTTGGAGTGCACAATCGGAATCCGCAGCGCACTTTCAGCCGTAATTCTGTCCATTTCGCCGTAGAGCTTAGCGCGCTCGGCGGGGTCACTGACGGCACGGGCTTTATCGAGCAGGTCAAACACTTTTTGGTCTTTCCAATTGCCAATGTCGGTGGTGCCGCCTTTGCCGAAGTGGTAGTAGTAGAAGTTGTCGGGGTCGCCGTAGTCGCCCGTCCAACCCAGCATGAACGACTGGTATCCGGGTGGCTTTTTGCTGTCTTCGATGTAGGTAGCCCAGTCTTTGGTCTTGAAGGTGACTTGAATGCCGATTGCACTCAGGTCAGCTGCGATCGCCTCGGCAATGGGTTTGGGCGTGGGGAAATAGGGACGCGAGACGGGCATGTACCACAGCTCTAGCGGGAAGCCTTTGTCATAGCCAGCGCTGGCCAATAGCTTCTTGGCTTCGTCGGGGTTATAGGCATAGCCTGTAAAGCTTTGGTCAGCAAACTGGCTCATCGAATCGGGGACGAAGTGCTTCGCGACCACCGCCGTTTCACCCCAAAAGGCTTTGACGATTTCTTCGCGGTTGATCGCCATGGCGATCGCCTTACGCACTTCTAGCTTGGCCAGTGGCTCATAGCTGGGGTTGAGGGCAAAGTAGCCCACGTTGAACGATTCGCGGAATAAAGACGTCAAACTCGGATCGGCTTTAATTTCCGTTAGCTGATCAGGAGCCAGTTCGACCGTAAAGTCGATCGTGCCTGCCCGCAGTTCTGCCAACCGCGCCGCTGGGTCTTTAATAAACCGCACCACCACCTGCTCTGATTTTGCTTTTTCACCCCAATAGTCAGGGTTTGCCTTGAGCACAATCCGATCATCCGAGCGCCAGTCTTCTAGCGTATAGGGGCCAGTGCCAACGGCGGGGGAGCCTGGAATGCCATAGCTAGGCCCTGCTTTTTTGATCGCATCGGGGCTGGCAATGCCAAAGTAAGCGGAGCCAATGGCGATCGGGAAGGCGGCAAACGGCTGAGCCAGCACAAACTCAATCGTGGTGGCATCTTTGACGTTTAC
>CASBQX010000100.1 GCA_949127925.1 Synechococcales cyanobacterium PMM_0002 | reverse complement strand
GCGATCGCCTCCTCCATTGTTTTAGCTTGATTTGTAAACAGAACTTTTAAGGACTTCGATTGCATTGCCAGCGCTCTGTTAACAAGCTATAGTCAACCCGCTCTAGAGATAAATTAGAGTTGCCGCGATTTTAGCGTAGGTTAGCTACTCTCTAAGAGAATTTTGTGAACTCTGGCGATCGGCGGTGTCCGCAGGGCATGGCACTGCCAAGTCCTAGCGTCTGGTTCAACTGCGTTTTTAAGCCGGGTGATAATAGAACGCCACGCCCAAGACTAGGTAGGTAGCCAATAGCAGCGCTCCATCCAGCCAGTTAGACCGCCCGCCCAGACTGATTAAGTTGACAACGACGACGGCGATCGCGATCGCAATTACCTCAAATGGGTTGAAGTTCAAATCCATCGGCTGGCCAATCCACTGCCCCACTAGCACCACCACCGGGGCGACAAACAGCGCTACCAGCAGGCTCGACCCCATCGCAACCGATACCGTCAAGTCCATATTGTTTTTCAACGCTACCCGCACAGCCGTCACATAGCCCGACACATCACCCAGCAGCGGCAGCAGCACCACCCCAGTAAACAGCGGCGTCAGGCCGAGTCCCCCGGTCACCTCTTCCACCACCCCCACAAATAGCTCCGACTCTAGTGCCACAGCCGTAGTTGCCAAAAATAACACCCCAATCCACGGCCAGATTTTAGGTTTTTCCAGCGGTTCTGCGTCTGGTTCTAGGGTGGTCATCCCCACTTCGTAGAGGTAGCTATGGGTTCTGAGGGAAAACAGCAGCGTGAGGCCGTAGAACAGGAGCAGCACGCCCGCAACAATGATCGACATGTTCATAATGGCGCTGGGATCAACTACGTTAGAGGTATTGATCACGATGGTGGGGAGGGCGATCGCCGTCACCGCCAGGGTCATGGTTGAGCCACTTACCCGCACCACAATTTTCTGAAACTCTTGCTCTTTATATTTCAACCCGCCCAAAAACATCGCTAGCCCCAGCACCAGCAACAAATCTCCCAAAATACTCCCGGTAATGCTGGCTTTGACAATATCGACCAATCCGCGTTTTAGGGCGGCCAGCGCAATAATCAGCTCTGTGGCATTGCCAAAGATGGCGTTCATCAGCCCACCGACCACAGGCCCTGTGGCTACGGCCAATTCTTCAGTAGCCGTGCTCAGCCAGATCGCCAGCGGCAAAATTGCCAGCGCCGATGTAATAAACACCCACAGGTCGCCCCAGTGCAGCGCATCGGCCATCACCGAAATGGGGACAAAAATGAGCAGAACCGTAGAAAATAGCGATTTAAAATTCATGTTTTCAGAGCAATGGGGAATTTAATCGCCGAGATGGAATTTGGGCGTTTAGCTGCGATTCATCAAACCCATACTAGACCGACTGTGGGCATCATTTGCTGACTTTCTGAGGAAACCTGGCATGGCTTGAACCAGGCCGTCTACTCACTGACTACGGTACAGTTGGATAGTGCATTTGGGGCATCCCGGCCTTACCCGTGAGTTTTCTCTATGACCACCGCATCTTCGACCGAGGCTGACAATCCGCGTCCTCCTCGGCAAACCGACTGGCGACTGCTAAAGATGCTGGTGCCTTACGCACTGCGGCACAAGCGAATGTTGACGATCGCCCTTGTCCTGCTGATTCCTACCTCGTTGGGTGAGGCCCTGCAACCCATCTTGGTGGGTCAGGCCATTTCGCTAATCCGCAATGAACCCGTGATGTTCTTTTTGCAGGGGCGCACCCTCAGTCAGGGGCTAAATCTACTGGTAGTGCTGTTGCTGATTACCATCGTGGTGCGCCTGACGTTAGACGGTATTCAGAACTTTTTGGTACAGAGGGTGGGGCAGCAGATTACCGCCGACATTCGCGATGACTTGTTCTACCACGTCACCTCCTTGGCCTCTCGATTTTTCGATCGCACCCCCGTGGGTCGCCTGATCACGCGCCTTACCAGTGATGTGGATGCCTTGGGCGACGTGTTCTCGACTGGGGCGATCGGCATTGTGGGCAATTTGCTATCGCTGGTGGTGATCACGCTCACCATGTTTACGCTGCAATGGCAATTGGCGTTGATGCTGCTGGCCATGCTGTTGCCCGTTACGGTGCTGATGGTGTACTTTCAGCGGCAATATCGCAAGGCCAACTACCGCGCCCGCGAAGAATTGTCGGCGCTAAATTCGACCCTGCAAGAAAACATTGTGGGGATTAATGTAGTGCAGCTATTTCGGCGCGAACGCTTTAATGCAGAGCTGTTTCGTACCATTAACCAACGCTATGTCGCGCAAGTAGACCGCACCATTTTCTTTGATTCGTCGGTATCGGCCACGCTGGAATGGGTCTCACTGGTGGCGATCGCCGGAGTCCTGTGGCTGGGCGGCATTCTGGTG
Organism: Synechococcales cyanobacterium PMM_0002; assembly: GCA_949127925.1. Classification (GTDB taxonomy): domain Bacteria; phylum Cyanobacteriota; class Cyanobacteriia; order Elainellales; family Elainellaceae; genus CASBQJ01. Next base: position 2,669 of record CASBQX010000100.1, on the reverse strand, counting down.
CTCCAAGATGCCCTCCTGTTCGGCACATTAGCCTCCTTCATCCTGTTTGCCCAGCGTCTGTTCGACCCCCTGCGGGAATTTGCCGAACAGTTTACCGCCATCCAATCTGGGTTCACGGCCCTAGAGCGCGTCAGCGACATCCTCAACGAACCGATCGAAATCCGCGACCCCGAACGCCAGGGACGCACCCCGACAGATCACCCAGTTGCTCATCCTACCCCCCTTTCAGATTCTCCTTTGCGCTCCCCCGTTCCCGGCGAGATTCGGTTTGAGCATGTTTCGTTTGGCTACAAAGCCGATGAACCCGTGCTCAAAGATCTAGATTTCACCATTCAACCGGGCGAAAAAGTAGCCCTAGTGGGGCCAACCGGAGCCGGAAAAAGTTCGATTATTCGGTTGCTGTGTCGGCTATATGAGGTCACCAGCGGCAGCATTTTGCTGGATGGAGTAGATATTCGCGACTTGCCGCAGGCCGAACTGCGCCGCCGGATGGCCATTATTTTGCAAGATGGATTTCTGTTTGCGGGCGATGTTAAAAGCAACATTGCCCTAGGTGAAACCTATTCTCTAGACGAAATTCACCAAGCCGCCGAGCGCACCAATGTAGCTAGTTTTATTGAACAATTGCCCCAGGGCTATGATACCGAGTTGCGCCAGCGCGGCACCAACCTGTCGGGTGGTCAAAAGCAGCTCTTGGCCTTTGCCCGTGCAGCCATCCGCAATCCCGCAATTTTGGTCTTAGATGAAGCGACTGCCAATTTAGACGTGGTAACCGAATCGCTGGTGCAACAAGCGCTAGAAACGCTGCTAGAAGGACGCACGGCCATTATCATCGCCCACCGCCTATCGACCATTCGCAGCGTTGATCGGATTTTGGTATTAAAGCAGGGGCAATTGATCGAATCGGGCAGCCACGAAGCGTTGCTCGACCAAAATGGCCTATATGCCAGTTTGTATCGATTGCAAATGCTAGAAAAGTAAGCATGCTTGACCAACGTGAGGCAAGGTCGCCGTTTTGATCCAGTCGAGCGCTTGCAACCTTGGATCAACTCGCACGCGTTTGGTCGTGGGCAAGATTCCCGCACTACAGATTCCCGCACAACTCGATCATTCGGGTCAAGGGGCGATCGCCCAATCCTGTGCCCCTGCTGAAAGCTGGTTAACTCATCCTTACATTACCCGCCCCGACGCCGATCGCCGCTGAAACTGACCACTACCAGGATTTCCCAACCATTCATCGCCATTGACAATCAGCTTTCCGCGCAGAAATACCTTCTCGACTTTGCCCGTGACGGATTTGCCTTCGTAAAGTGAATAATCGGCGTTGGAGTGGTGGGTGCTGGCGCTGAGGGTGTGGGGTTTGAGCGGGTCAAACAGCACCAGGTCGGCATCGCTGCCCACGGCGATCGCCCCCTTACGCGGAAATAAGCCAAACATTTTGGCGGGGGCGGTGGCGGTCAGCTGCACAAACCGATTCAGGTTAATTCTGCCAGCATTGACGCCGCCGTCAAACAATAGCGGAATCCGGAACTCGACACCGGGTGCGCCGTTAGGAATTTTCTCGAAATCATCGTGTCCCATCTGTTTCGACTTTTGGATGCCGAAGGGCTGTTCGTTAAAGCAAAAGGGGCAGTGGTCGGTGGAGACAATTTGCAAGTCGTCAAACCGCAGGCCGCGCCATAGGTCGTGCTGGCATTTGTGGGTGCGCAGCGGTGGGGTCATGACAAATTTGGCGGCATCAAAGCCAGGGCGATCGTATTCCTCTTCGGTGAGAAATAGGTAGTGGGGGCAGGTTTCAGCAAAAGCTAGAATGCCGCGATCGCGTGCCTGCACCACCGACTCTAGCGCTTCTGCTGCCGAGAGATGAACGAAATAAACGGGCATTTCCGCCAGTTCTGCTAGCCGAATCCCGCGATGGGTCGCTTCCCCTTCCATAATGCTGGGTCGCGTCAGGGCATGGTATTTGGGCGAGGTGTTGCCCTGCGCCAGCGCTTCTTCGATTAACACCTGAATCACACCGCCATTTTCGGCATGTAGATTAATCATGCCGCCGTGAGCACCTACTTTGCGCATTGCCCGAAAAATGTCGGCGTCTTCGACCATCAGCACGCCGGGATAGGCCATGAACATTTTGAAGCTGGAGATGCCCTCATGATTAATCAAATCGGGCAGTTCGGCCAGGGTTTCGGGAGTGACGTGGGTCAAAATAATGTGAAAACTGTAATCGACACAGCACTGCGGCTCTGCTTCCGCCAGCCGCCGATCGAGGGCTTGTTTTGGAGTCTCGTCCCGTTTTTGCAGCGCAAAGTCAATGATAGTTGTGGTGCCGCCAAAGGCCGCCGAGCGAGTCCCGGTTTCAAACGTATCCACGGTTTGAGCCACGCCTAGGTCAAACTGCATGTGGGTATGCACATCCACGCCGCCGGGAAATACCACTAATCCTGTGGCATGATGCACCTCCGCTCCATCGGCAGGAATGTCGCGGGCGATCGCCTCAATCTGTCCGTTGCGCACCAAAATATCGGCCACATAATCATCTACAGCGGTGACAATTCGTCCACCTTTAATCAACACATCGTTCACGTTGAACCGTCCTCAAACCACAACATCACCAATAGTATTGTCGATCGCCCCCAAGTTTGCGAGTGTGCGCGTTGGCACTAACTCAG
>CASBQX010000099.1 GCA_949127925.1 Synechococcales cyanobacterium PMM_0002 | reverse complement strand
GGCAAATTATGGCGGCGACTACGTAACGGTGTAGCTGAGCAGCAACGAGCCTTTCAATTGGACTCCTCAAAAAAAGCTGGAAAGTCACGACGACCGCTGACAACCCGCAGGATTTCAATTCCATCGTCCGAAATCCTGTAGAAAATGACATAACCTGCCAACGATAATCCTCGAAGGTTGAGGCGAATTGTCCCATAGCCTTTGCCGCTGTTGGGGAAAGTAACGAGTTGTTGCCACCTAGCGTTGAGAGCACGAAAAAAGCGATCGCCTGCTTCAAGGCTATTTTCGGCAAAGTAGTCAGCAATTTTGTTAAAATCTCGACTGGCAAAAATGTTGATAACGTAGCGACTCATGCTTATGCCTGATTCGCTTGCTGGAATCGCTCCAGGGTTTGGTTTACAAATGTCTCACCATCGACTGGAGGGGCGTGGGCTGATACTGCAATAGCAGCGTCAATTTTTGTTCAAACTTCCTCAACCCATTCTGCATCGGCGCGATCGTACTCATCCAGCAGTCTTAAAGCCATCTCAAGCACTGCTTCTACAGAGCGGTACTTACCAGATTGAAGTTTGGCCTGAATCAGGCGTTCTTGATCGGGAGTGAGGCTAATGCTCATAAGATTCTCTGCTCAATCTGCTTACTATAATTTAAGCTTTAAAAAACTGTGTTTTCTCCTGCTGCTGAAGCTGTTGTGCCCGCGATCCCAGTTGTCCATCTGAGCCGTTAATGAAGCGATCGCTACCGTCAAATGGCCGTGCAACTGGGCGCAAAGGGCTACTTTACCAGGTCATACTTAGAAGAAGCAGTGAAGAAGCACTGCTGGATGCGGCTCAGCGGATGCTGAAGGGCGAGGTATTAGTCGGCAACTAGTTGAGGCAGTGGCAGACGCAAATAACCTTTGTATACCAAAGTTAATCTAGGTTAGCTCCGGTGCAGTGGGATTATTGGCGAGGCCATGAAGTGCAACCTCCCAAAAAAGGACTCGAATAAAAGTTGACAGGCAAGGTTTATATACCAAAGTATCGTTTACGTATATTTTGATACTTCGGCTTTGCCAATACTCGCTCAATTCTCAAATAATCCCACTTCTCTACATCTATTTTACGATTCCGTTCAATTCCATCAAGTTTGTCATGTAACGTAGCATCAATAACACCAGTTGTCATAATGCAGAAGCCCTTAGCACCGTACTGATCAATAACGTCAGATACTTGTACTTTTGTTCCTGAAAGACTCGCACCTCTAGACAGTAGCTTACATTGAATGATCCACTTTTCTTTTGGCTTATCTATACGGCGTCGGGTATGAATTTCGATATCACGACCTCCATCACGTGAGCGTGATTTGCCCATTTTTTGCCGACTGTCTGGATCAAAATTAGGAGAATACACAATCAGATCGTAGCAAAGTTGTTCAAATAGCTCGTCATCAAGATTTTCCCAAGGGCACGATATATCAATATGATTACCTGCCAAGGAACTTAATCTGTCTGCTAGCCTGTCGAAGGCATTTTGGTAATCTTGTTCTATAGAAGAGGCGAGAGGTTTTAGAGTTAGTTCTGTTTCTGAAGAATACCGATTATTGATAAAGAATATGTATTGTGCAAGGCTATCCCTAACTATCATTAGATAACCATCTTCTGATATCAAGATTTGGTGGGACTCAACATTCTGTAAATAATGTGGCGCAAGGCGTTTACTTTTCTGCAATATTGAGAATGCACATTTTTGTGCGATACTAAATCCTTCTCGCGGAAAGCGCATGATTGCTGAATTACTTAATACCACGGGAGGCAAAGTTCCAACTAAAAAACTATCTGCTTCTTCCATCACAGGTAATTTTTTCCCGATTCCCCCATAGGATAACAACAATTGTTCAAGATTATGAGGAACTTCTCCTTTAATTGAACTGTACGGGATGAGCCACGCCCATGAGGAGATGTACACATCGTAATCAACGTGAGAGCTAATGAATGAATACCAAAAGTCAAACTCTTCTTCAGGATTTATATCATAGTGGGATTGAGATTGAGCTTGATCGAGACATAGGTCATCTTTCCCAGAAATTAAATTGGCCATGTAGCGATCGGCCAACTCAGGAAAAAATAACTTTTGCTTCTTCAAGCTAAACTTAAACTCCATTATTGAGTTTTCAAAATCAATATTCCACTCGTTATTGTACGCGTAAGAAAACTGGATAGCAGCAGATGCTAGCTCACATGCACTGTTTACACATAAGTTAAAGCTAAAACTTCTTGAAGTCTCCTGGCAATATACTGACTTGCAAAGTGGATAAATATTTTCGCCAAAAAATAAAGAGAATAAATAGTCTTCTGCTACGTCCAAATTTGAGTTCGCTTGACCAATATACATGAAAGGAATAATTATTTCTATATTCTCAAAGTTTATGAAATATTCTGTAAGAGATTCAACTGTAAACTGTTGCTCAGTATTTTCTAGGGATATAGATATAGTTCGTATTTGCATACCTAATTTCACAATAGTTTAGGTCAATCCACGAATCTACTTTGGCTTTACTGGTACCTAGAATTGTCAGAGCACTTTTAAGACCAGTTAAAAACCAAGCTTAGTAGATATATAGATTGATTAGGGAATCGTTTCTCAGCAAAACTGGGAAACGATTCCCATCGACGATTTACTCTGCGCCTTCGATCGGGGCAAAGCCCTGCCGCTGAATGTTTTCTGAGATATGGCGTGGTTCCAGGAATTGCAGTAGGTAGTCAGGGCCACCTGCTTTTGAGCCGACGCCAGACAGTTTGAAGCCGCCAAAGGGCTGACGTGCCACGATCGCCCCCGTAATGCCACGGTTGATATAGAGGTTGCCGACTTCAAACTCGTCTTTTGCCCGCTGAATGTGGGACGGGGTGCGGGAGTAGATGCCGCCGGTGAGGGCATAGAGGGTGCCGTTGGCGATCGCCACAGCCTCTTCAAAATCTGCTGCCTTAATTACCGCTAGCACGGGACCAAAAATCTCTTCTTGGGCGATTTTGGCCGTGGGAGCAACATCCGTAAAGATCGTGGGACTAACGAAATAGCCAGTCTCTGGCACGGGCATTTCCAGCGCCACTGTGGCTTCTTGCTTACCCTTTTCAATGTAGGCGTTGATCCGGTTTTGCGCTTGGGCGTCAATCACGGGTCCTACTTTCGTATCGGGAGATTCGGCTACTCCAACGTGGAGGGATTTGGTCGCTTCTACTAAGCGGTTGACAAAGGCGTCGTAAATCGGTTCCAGCACAATCACACGAGAACAGGCAGAACATTTCTGGCCGCTGTAGCCAAAGGCCGAAAAGACGACCCCCTGGACGGCTTGATCCAGGTCGGCGCTTTCATCGACGATGATGGCGTTTTTGCCGCCCATTTCGGCAATGACGCGCTTCAGGTGGCGCTGTCCGGGTTGCAGAATGGCGGCGTCGGCATAGATGCGACAGCCGACTTCCTGTGACCCGGTGAAGGTGATCATGTGGACATCGGGATGTTTTACCATGTGTGCCCCCACAGACGAGCCGCGACCGGGGACGAACTGGAACACGCCTTTGGGAATGCCTGCGTCAATCAAAATTTCGGTCAATTTGGCGGCAATCACCGACGACGGCTCGGCCGGTTTGAGCAGGGTGCAGTTGCCTGCTACCAGCGAGGCTACGGTCATCCCGGTGGGAATGGCCAGGGGGAAGTTCCAGGGCGAAATAATCAGCGAGATGCCGCGTGGCTGGTAGTGATAGTGATTGTTTTCACCAGGAACGTCGTAATGCACTCCGGCATCCAGGCGCTCCATTTCATCGGCATAGAAGTGGCAGAAGTCGATCGCCTCCGACACTTCTGGATCGGCTTGCCCCAAAGCTTTGCCCGTTTCGAGTACCATCCAGGCGCACAGCTCCTCGCGGCGCTGCTCCATCAGATCGCCTGCCCGCCGAATGATGGCAGCACGTTCGGCTGCTGGAGTATTTTTCCAGCCAGAGAAAGCCGCTTTGGCAGCCGCGATCGCCTCATCCGCTTGTTCCACACTCAACAGTCCCACCTGGCCAATCACCTCATCGGGGTTGGATGGATTGAGGGAGTTGATCGTTTCTAACGTGTTGACGCGATCGCCATTGACCAGCGGTTGATAGGTCTGACCCAGCTGCTGGCGCACGGATTGAATGGCGGCTAGGGCGCGATCGCGGTTGGCGGCAATGGCGTAGTCGGTGTCGGGCGAGCCGTGGAATTTACCGTTCTGATGAGAGGTGTCAGCCACTGTTCCCACGTTGGGGGTGGGGCAATCGCCAGCTTGCAACGTGGGAATCGCCAGCAGTTCCTCGACTGGGCGTTCTTCCAGGTTTTGCCGCAGGAAGGAACTATTGGCCGTATTTTCTAGCAAGCGGCGAATTAGGTACGACATGCCTGGAATCAGTTCGCCGTATGGGCAATATACCCGCAGCCGGAAGCCTTGGTCGATCAACGCTTTGGCCAGCTTGTCGGCCATGCCGTAGAGCACCTGTAGCTCAATCCGGCGACGCGGAATGTTGAGTTCTTGGGCAATGGCGATCGCGTGGGCTTGCGATCGCACGTTGTGGCTGCCGATCGCCGCGTACAGATATTCATGGTTTTCTAGCAGCAGCCGGGTTAGCTGTTCAAAACTATAGTCGGTCGATTCTTTGTTTTGAAAAACCGGATTTTCCCACTCGTGCTGCGCCGATTTAATGGTTTCTTGATCCCAGTAGGCTCCCTTCACCAGGCGAATTGTAATCGGTGTGCCGCGCTGTTTGGCCCACTCAATCCAGCCCTTCAAGTCGGCTTCAGTATCTTTTAAATAGGCTTGGAGCGTTACCCCAATATCGCTGCGGCGGCGAAATTCCTCTTCCATCAAAATCTGTTTGAGGATCGAAATCGTCAGGTCTTTGTAGGCGTATTGCTCCATATCGAAGTGGACGGCAGCACCCAGTTCTTTGGCGCGGCGCAGCAGAGTCCGGGCGCGATCGCTCACCTGTGCTTGACTGCCTTGGGCATCTAGCGGATCAAATTGTGAATAGAACGCCGTTAGCTTGACCGACACCTGCACCTTGGGCAGCGCTTCGCCATCTGCTTGATCGATTTGTGGCACGGTTGGCCAAGACTTAGAGGCCGTGGTCAGCGCCTCCATCAACTCCATGTAGCGATCGAGGTAGGACTGCGCCTCGACTTCCGTAATCACGGCCTCGCCCAGCAAATCGACGGTGAACGCCATCTTGTCGCGCCGTAGCTGCTCCAGGGTTTTGATGACCTGTTTAATCGTTTCGCCGGAGATATACTTGTGCGCCAGCGTTTCAACAGCGGTCGAAACGGTCGTGGCGGCTACCTGCCCCGGCATCGACTCCGGGCTAGCAAAATTCAGCATCCCCTTCAGCGCACTGGGTAGCTCAACGTTGTCTTTGCCCAAATATTCTTGCAAATGACGGGCAATCTCGGCCTTGCTTTGCAGCGATGGCAGGGCATCAATGAAGTGAAATAGCTGCACCCGCAATCCAGGATTACCCATCGTCCAACCCAGCAGTTTTTCGCTCAGATTGATCTGGTCGCGCATTTGGGCAAAGAAGGAGCGGTTCTCGCGGGTCGCCGACAGCAGTTGACGGGCGATCGCCTGAGTGTTTGGTTCGTATTGTGTGACGCCAACTTGACTAACCACAGGTTACATACTCCTGGAAGAACGTGGATGTGAGAATTCTCAGTCCTCTATCTTCTCATTGTCCTGATTTTCACGGGAAACAGGTTTTAAGGATTGTTATCGGTTCTGGAAATTTGGAGACGGCTGTGGGGGGACTACCCGGATTCGGTTTATTGCCCTTTTGAACGATACGGCTATGGGGACTCGTGCTCTAGGATCAAACTGCTCATTGCTGCCTCAACAGTTGGCCATTTAGCGTTTCCCTAATTCTCAAATACGCTTCCGTGCATCAACCTGAACTGCCTCTCTTTCCCACCGCTCCAGCTGATCCTGTGCCTGCTGCAACGCATGATGCCCAAGCTCGTCAGCACAAAGCTTTGCAGGTTCACGATCGCCTCTGCGTAGAATATGGGTGCCCGATTCCCTATGGACACCACAACCTCGACCCCATGAGCGAGCTGGTATCGGCGCTGCTGTCTCACCGCACTAAAAACAAAGCATCGGGGCTGGCATTTCGGCAGTTGCGCGATCGCTACCCTATCTGGGAAGCCGTGCGAGATGCGCCGGTTGAAGACATCCAGGCGGCGATCGCACCCTGCACCTACCCGGAAGCAAAAGCGCCGCGCTTACAGCAAATTTTGCGATTACTCACCGAGCGGCTCCACGGCGATCTAGCGCTAGAGTTTTTGGGTGATTTATCAGTTCCAGACGCGCGCGCTTGGTTAGAATCATTGCCGGGAGTCGGTCCCAAAACCAGTGCAGCGGTGATCAGCTTCAGTACATTGCGGGGGACAGCGCTGCCTGTAGACAGCCACCATCACCGCGTGGCCATCCGTCTGGGCTTAATCCCAGCGAACACAGCGGTCGGAGCGGCTCATGCGCTACTGGAGGCGCAGTTGCCGCCTGGGTGGACAGCACAGCAGGTCTACGATAACCATCAGGTGCTGATGTGCCATGGCCAACAGTGCTGTTTTTACCGACAGCCTGCGTGCGATCGCTGCCCGGTGCTCGATTTATGTACATTTGGACAACAGCGCTCTCGTTCGTAGGCAACTGTTGATGACGGCACAGGGCTTAGGATACTAAGTTGCAACGGGTACTAAGCTGCAAAATCGGGCTGTTCAAACTGGAGGCTAAACCAGCCGCTGTCGGTGGTCTGTAAGGTGTAATTGGCTGTCTGCGCTGCTGGGGAAGCAACCTGGGTGTGCAGAGGGCTGTTGTCTAACGGATCGAGACCAGAGAGGTCTGCTTGAGATAAAGCAGCTTGAGATGAAGCACCCGACTGTTCAATCCTGGCGGATTCTGCGCTGGCGGATTCTGAGCTGACGGATTCTGCGCTGGCGTCGCTTCGGCTGGATGCTCTTAAGCTAGTGGCGTCCACAAAATCTCTAATGCCATAGGCTTCTAAAAAATCGGTTGTAAATGGGTTTTCAAAGGGTAGCTCTTGGTCTGCCGCAGGCCAGGTTGGAGCCGATTGAAGCTTAAGAGCACCCTCTGCGGCAGCGGCAGTGCCATTGGGTTTGGCATGTTCCACGTCACCCAAGCCAACGGATTGGGGCGCTGGCATCACCGCAGAGGCTGACCCATTGACGCTTTTACGCAGCTTTTGCAAACTATTGAAGACTTTGCGAGCATTGGCTTCGTGGTCTTGGGCTGTAAACAGCTCCAGTGCGGTTTCCAAGTCGGCGATCGCCCCGGCAATATCGCCCACTCTAGGACGGGCTAAGCCTCGGTAGTAGTAGGGAGTGGGGGTAGGCGGTGCAAGCTGAATGGCCTCGCTATAGTCAGCGATCGCCCGCCGCAGGTCGCCCACTTTTTGACAGGCCATGCCTCGGAAAAAGAAAGCGATCGCACAATCGGGCTGGATTTGCAGAGCCGCCGTGTAGTCGGCGATCGCCCCCAATGGGTCGCCCAATTCGGTGCGGATGTAGGCTCGGTTGCAGTAGGCCGCAGCCTGCTGCGGTTGCAGCTGTAGCGCTTGGCCAAAGTCGGCGATCGCCCCAGCGCCATCCCCTAGGTCGTAGCGCACCAGCCCCCGAAAGTTGTAGGCCAGCGCATCGTCTGGGCTGGCTTGCAGAATGTGGTCAAAATCGTCTAATGCGCCCTGTTTATCGCCCAGGTCGTAGCGAGTTGCCGCCCGGTTCCAATAAGCCGCCACATCTTCTAAGTTGAGCGTCGGTTGATCAAACCGCTGGGTCAGCTGTTGAATGATAGCGGGGTCATCGGTGCGCAGCTTCAGCTCTAGATTCGGCACCAGAGTAGTTGCGCTCAGGGCGTCGTCAATCCCCAACACGGCATAGCGATCATCTGACACCAAAAAGTTTTCCCGCGTGCCCAAAATTTTGAATTGAAACTGAGCCGGATAGCGCCGCTTAATTTGCAACAGCTTTTGCAGCGTATCTTGCAGCTTGCCCATTTTGAGCGGATGCACCTGCCACCGCTGATTGATGGCGCTTAAAAACCGTGGTGTTTCTCGATCGGCCAGATAACACCAGCCCAAATCTAAGTGTCGGTTGTGCTGAAAAAACCGCTCTAGTCGCTGCATCAACTCGTCGGTTAAGCTGCATCGGCTCGACCAAGGCAAAATGATAATCAGCCGATGCTCAGAGGTTTCCAGCGCATCTTCTAACACCTGACGGCTATCAGGGACACGCAGACTCGTATGCTCGGCTAGCAGGCGTTGGCTTGCCTGCGCGGAGCGTGTATCGCCCTCCACTGGCAGTGCTGACTTAAAATCTAGGACAAACTCGTAGTGAGGACCTGTGACAAAGCTTCCCATCTGCTGGTTAAGATCTTGAATTGCTTGGCGCAGGGTCGTTTCAACTTGATGTTGAAACTCTGTGCTCGTCGGCAACAAGAGCAATTGTCGATCAATCCGCCCTAATTCTCGTTGCAGCATTTCCTCTAGGCGCGATTCAAACTCTTTTGGCGGTGATGATGTCGCGGGGTTGAGTGAGGCCGCAGTGGGCAATGAATTCGTGGCGGTAGCGGTCGGCTCACTGGACTGTGCCGATTCGGGGTGCTGTGCAGATTCGGGGTGATCTGCGGGTTCGGCAATCAGTGATTGCAGCTGCTGATTCAGCGAGTCTAGTTCTAGGTGCAATGTTTCTTCGAGCTTTTCTTGAAACTCTTGCTGCTGCTGAAGCGTGTTGACCTGGGTTACCAAGCCGCTAAAATCACGCCGAGGCACCATCTGAGTCACTACCGTGAGCAGCTTAGCCAGTTCTTGTTTGAGAGATGTGGGGTCAAATGGCGACGGTAATTTCTGGACTTGCCGATTGAGATGGCCAATTTGCTGCTGTAGAGAGGTCAGACTGTCGCGGGTCGGGCGATTTTGCAGCTGCTGGGTCAGGTCTTGCAATTTGCGGCGCAGCCCCTCTTCTGCCTCAGATTGAGCCGCTTGCTGGTAGTAGAGCGCCTGCATTTCTGTGACCAGGGTCGTCCACTCACGGCGGGGAACTAGGTCGGCGACGACCCGAATCAATTCGGTGACTTCTTGCCGCAGGGCGCTAGCGTCAAACGGCGTTGGCAGTTTATGAAACTGGCTATGCAGGCGGCTAACCTGCTCTTGCAGCGAGTGGATCGTCGGTTTGGTTTGGTCGCTGAGAATTTGTAAGCTGGTTTGCAGATGGGCGGCTTCAGATCGCAGTTGGGCGATCGCACTGTCTAACTCATCAACCCGCGCCGATGGAGAAACCTGATGCAGCCGGGTCGTCATCTGCACCATGCTGTCGCACAGCTGGTTGTAGTAGTCGCGCAGCTGTCGCACCTCCCCTCGAATACCTTCTATGTCCCGTTGCTGCAAGGAGTCTAGCCGATTCTGTAGGTCTTGCTGAATCTGCTTCATCTCAGCCGAGAGCGTTTCAGACAGCTCACGATTGCGGGTCAGCATCGATTTTTTGAGGCTGCCCATCATTTCTGGGGTGGGCAAGGAGAGGATCTGCTGGTTCAACAGCTCGACATGCTGAGCCAAACGCTGGTCAATATCGTTGACGGCGATCGCCAAATTACTTTGCGTTTCTTGCTCAAACCGATTGCGATTGGCCAGATTTAAGAGCACCAGCAGAGAGATTGGCGCAGAGGCATAGACCACCTGCGAGGTGGCAAATGAGGCGACCGATCCCACACCCAAGCCCACTAAAGACGCATATTCTGCAATATCTAGCCAATGGCGTTTTTTATTCAAGGTATCCATGCCCCAGACTCCACGACAGCCGCCAGCGGTAGAGACAGTGTTGGTGAAAAGATCGTCAGATAGTTGGCAGGGACGCCTTCCCTACCGACTGTACGGCTAATCCTTGCAGCACACCCATGCCATCCCACTTCAGCAGACAAGATTTTAGATATATCTGTCTATTCCGGGCACGCCAACTGACATCAGGAAATCTGCCTAAATTGGGTGCCACAAATTCACCGCACCACACGCCCCATATACTCACCCCAAAGCTGGGCAGCTTGGGCACTTCTGCCACTGGTCGGGGTGTTGTCGTCGTTGCCAAACCAAACCCCTGTAACCAGATTACGGTCGGGAATATAGCCCACAAACCAGAGGTCGCGGTTGTCGTTGTTGGTGCCCGTTTTGCCCGCCTCGCCCATCCCCAAATACGCGGCTCTGCCAGTGCCGCCCTGGACAACGCCGCGCAGCAAGTCGGTCATTGTGCTAGCAATGGCTGGGGTGATGGCAGGCACATTGGTTTGCAGACTTTGGCTAGCATCGTAAATCACGCGGCAGCTGCCAATATCTTTGGGATCGGTGCAGTCGCTGCTGTCTAAAATCCGCTTGACGGCGTGAGGTCGATTGCGTAAACCGCCGTTGGCGAGTACGGCATAGGCTCCAGTTAGATCTAGCAGCGTCACCTCGCTTTGACCCAGAGCCAGACCTGGTACCGGGTTAAGCGGCGAGGTAATACCCATCCGTTTGGCAACCTGCACCACATTGTCGAGTCCTGCTGCCTTTGCCACTCGTAGGGCGATCGCATTTTCAGACTGGGCGATGCCACCATACATATCGGCGCTGCCACCGCTTAGGCGTTCGCAGCCGCTAAACGATTGCCCGCCCCAGTCTAAAGGAGCGCACGAGAACGGGGTAGATGGAGAAATTCCTTGCTCCAAGGCGCTAGCGTAGTCAAAGATCTTAAACGTTGAACCGGGCTGACGCAGCGCCTGCGTGGCTCGATTAAACTGGCTGTCGGCAAAACTCACCCCACCCGCCATCGCTAAAATCTCGCCCGTACGGCTGTCCAGCGTCACCAGCGCCCCTTGGGAAAACCCAGACGCGGCACCCTCGGTTTCAACGGCCGTGCGCAGGGAGGGATCGGCTTGTGCTTGAAACCGTTGATCTAGGCTGCTTTCGACGACAAAATTGCCCTCTTGGGCTAGCTGTTCTCCCAACAGCCCGTCTAGTTCATCGAACACATAGCTATAAAAGTAAGGAGCCAGATTGCTGCGCAGTTCTTGAATGGCGGCTGGGTTAATATCAATCCGCGATCGCCTTGCCCGTTCAGCATCCTTCAAGCTAACTTTGCCGCTAGCTGCCATCCGGTTGATGACGCGATCGCGCAGCTCCACCGCCGTGTTGTAGTCCTTTACCGGATTGAATGTATTGGGGGCTGGCAAAATCCCCACTAGCGTGGCCGATTCTGACAGGGTCAAGTCTTTGGCAGACTTAGCAAAATAAAACTGCGCCGCGTCCTCAAATCCATAGATGCCGTTGCCCAGATAGACGCGATTCAAATACGTCAGCAGCAGAAAGTCTTTGCTATAAATTGTTTCCAGCTTGAAGGCCACAACGGCTTCCCGCAGCTTTCGTCCAGCCGAGTCTTCAGTGCCGACGTAGCTGCGAAAAATATTGCGAGACAGCTGCTGCGTAATCGTGCTGCCGCCTTCACGAATGCCACCCCCACGAATGTTGGTCAGCAGCGCCCGCAGCGTCCCAATCGGGTCAACGCCCAAGTGCCAGTAATAGCGCGAGTCTTCGGAGGCAATGAGCGCCTTTGGCAAATAGGCCGAAAACTCTAAGAGCCGCCGCTTTTCGATATGAGTCCGAGTTTCGACGGAACTGAGCGGTGTTTGGCCATCTCGCGCCAAAACCATCACAGGTCCCTGCACCGAAGCGGGCAACGGCCGCACCGCAAACTTTTGCCACTCCAGCCCCACCCACAGCGCCGTCAATGCTGACAGCCCCGTAAAGCCATATAGCCCATACTTAGCAGCCTTCACATACCAAGGCGGCGGGTCAACATACTGCACTCGCACCGCATCAGCCAGATCGGGCGGCCCCAGGCTAAATACATCGCCGTGCCGCAGCGGAATTTTGGCCAGACGCCGCTTGCCGCGATAGATGCCGTTGGTCGAGTTCTCATCGCGCATCACAAAGGCATAGCGACCGCGCTGGCTATCACGGGCGAGCGACAGATGCACCTGGCTGACAACGGGGTTGCGCACCACAATGTCACAGGACTTAGAACTGCGCCCCAGCAGGTAGCGATCGCCCAGCAGCGGATAGACCTCTGCCTTGGCTGCCTCTGCTTCTTGAACCCATAGTTCGGGCACCCGAGCATCAGGCTTCAGCTTTAGCTGCGAAAAATTGACCTTCGCCTGCACATTCTGGACAGCCTGGGTAATGGCACCCAGGAAAGTCTTTGGCGGCGGTGGAGGTGGAGCTTGCGGTGGAGTCATGCAGCGTCCATGCAGTAAGGAAGAAGAACAATTGGGCGATCGCGCTCAAGCAAAGCACCAACATCGCATCACATCCCATATTCTAATCATCTTGCAGTTCAATCAGTGAACCCTTTTAGATCATTAGAATTAGATTTATAGCGCTAAGTGCCGTTTTTTGCGATGGAAGTTAGGGAACGCTAGGTACATTAAAAGATTTTTGTACACGTTTAACCACAATGTCTACGGCTATGTCGAGTAAGAAGGTCGCGATGCTAAGCCCAGAAAACGAGTTATTCTCCCAAGATGAGAGGATGTCAATGGCAGACATCGAACAGAAACGACTGAAAGCGATGGCCGACTTGGGCTTGCTGGATAGCGAAAGTGTTCCAGTGTTTGAAGAAGCGACCCAGACAGCCGCTCATTTTTTAGATGCACCCATTTGCATTTTGGGGGTGATGGATCAAGAACGGCAGTGGTTTAAGTCAGCGGTCGGGCTTTCTCGCATTGGGCTGATGAATGACTTGGCGGCTTCTCGTCAGCTGGCGCGGGCAGAGTCATTTTGCACCCACGTCGTTGAGAGCCGTCAAGTCTTAGCCATTAGTGATGCGATCGCCCACCCGACCTTTGCCAATCACCTACTAGTCAAACGTTACGGGATTCAAGCCTACTTGGGTGTGCCGCTAGTCACAGCCAGTGGAGACTGCATTGGCACCCTGGCGGTGATGGAGTTAGCGCCGCGAAATTTTACCACCCGTGAAATTGAACTGCTAGAGCTAATTGCGCGCTGGAGCATGAGCGAGTTTGAACGCAACACGCTGTTGAAAAAAACCGCTAGGCGGCAGAACGGCAATGGCAGAGAAGCGATCGCCCTGCCAGTGGCAGGTTCAGTGAAAGCCGATCTAATTACCCACATGGTGCAAGAACTCCGTACCCCCCTGACGTCCATTCTGGGAATGGCTAGCGTTCTCAGCCGAGAAATCTACGGCCCTCTAACCGACAAACAAAAAGAGTACATGGGTATTGTTCACGACAGCGGGCAGCAGCTGCTCACCGTTTTGAATGAAATCGTAGCGCTAGGGGCGTTAGATCACCACAGCTTGGCACTTAATCTAGACCCAGTAGACATTGAAATGCTTTGTCAGCAGGCTTTTGCCACTCTACAGCAAGCGGCTCAACGCCGAGGACAACAAATTCGCCTCACCGTGGAACCAGGAAACCACATCTGGCGGCTCGACAAAGATAAAATTCGTCAACTGCTGTATCACCTCATTTTCAGTGTGATTCAATCCTCCAGCCCCGAAAGCGTCATTCGCATCCATATTTCCCGCAGGCCCAGCCAGCTCAGCGTCACCCTATGGACATCGCATCCCTGGCTAGGCGAGGGGTTGCCCCAATCAGAATTGAATAGCCACCAGATGGTTCATCTCACGAGTGAGACAGGCTTTGGCTCTGAGAACTCCAATTACGCGGCCTCAACCCACTGGCCATCCTCCCTTGCCAGCCCTAGCCAGTCTTTGCCCCAATCGACTACAGCACCGTCAACCACCGCAGAACGCAGTGATTCCAAAGAACTGTTACGGCAGAACTTGGGATTAGCGCTCAGTCGCCAGCTGGCCGAAATCCATGGCGGCAGCATAAAAATTCAGGGCGCGCCCGAAACGGGATATCGTTATGTTGTAACGATTCCTCAAATGACCGAAGCCACTCAGATCCCCTAGGCTCCTCACCTGTTCGGCTGACATTGAGACCTGACCAACAGCCGCATGATCCTGCTAGAGCTAAATTCCGAATATCAACTATTCAGATTTAGAAATATTTAGATTTAGATTTAGAAATATTTAGATTTAGAAAAACTTACAGACTTTCCTAAGATTTGCTCCCAAAGGTCTGTAACCCTATCCTGCCTGATTTCCTAGCCATTGAGGGAACCACGCAGGACTTCAAAAGCCTAAATCTTCATCTTGCTGAAGACTTGATAATTTCCACAAAATGACGATAGATTAAGGTCAGTAACCTAAGACACTAAATGACCCCACTGCTGATTTAGCATTTTGCCATGCAGCAAGGGCCTGTGATCTGGACACGACTAATGTTTTGGTCTGCATCGAAGGAGCTGTCTGGCTGATGGACTACATAGACGAAATACTAGAAAAGTTGAAGGAATGGGCGCGCAGGCTGATTGAAGCACTGCTTGATTCAAACGCCCAGCCTGAGCCTGAGCCAATTCCGATTCCCGTCAAAGATCCAGATCGCCGTCGTTAAGGCACTTTTATCTAGGTGTCTTCGCCACTCAGCGTCTTGATATTGCACGGTCCAAATCTAAATCTCCTGGGTCACCGTGAGCCAGGGATCTACGGCTCTATGAGTTTGGAAACAATCAACCAGTCTCTTCAAAAGGAGGCTGAGCTGCTTCAGGTTGTAGTTTCTCCGCTTCAGTCCAACCATGAAGGGGCTTTAATCGATGCGGTGCATGGGGCACTCGGTCAGCATCAGGGGATTGTGATTAACCCAGGTGCCTACACCCATACCAGTGTGGCGATTCGAGATGCGATCGTCGCTGTTAACCTCCCCACCGTTGAGGTGCATCTGAGCAACGTCTATCAGCGTGAAGCGTTTCGTCACCATTCTTACATTGCACCAGTAGCCATCGGCCAAATTAGCGGCTTTGGTGCCAACAGCTACATCTTGGGTCTGTGGGCATTAGTGCATCATTTAAGAAATGCTTAAGGTAGACATGGCGGTATCAGAAAAGCTGGAACGGCTGAGAGCTATATTTGCCGAAATGGATCGGACGCTGATTGCCTACTCTGGGGGCATCGACAGTACGCTAGTGGCAAAAGTGGCCTACGACATGCTAGGCGATCGCGCTTTGGCAGTCACCGCCGAGTCGCCCTCGCTGCTTCCCGAAGATTTGGTAGACGCCCGCATTCAAGCCGCCACCATGGGGATTGCGCACGAGGTGGTGCAGACCCATGAGATGGACAATCTCGATTACACGTCAAACCCAGTCAATCGCTGCTATTTTTGTAAAAGTGAGCTGCACGATACACTCAAGCCACTCGCATTGGAGCGCGGCTATCCCTACGTAGTAGACGGGGTAAATGCCGACGATTTGCACGACTACCGACCGGGCATTCAAGCTGCCCAAGAACGAGGAGCGCGATCGCCCTTAGCAGAAGTTGGAATCACCAAACTAGAAGTACGAGAAATGGCTCGTCATCTGGGTCTGCCCTGGTGGGACAAGCCAGCCCAGCCCTGCCTTAGCTCTCGCTTTCCTTACGGAGAATCCATTACGGTGGCTAAGCTTCAGCGAGTCGGACGGGCAGAACGCCACCTGCGCCAGATGGGCTTAACCACGCTGCGGGTGCGCTCTGAAGGCGACACTGCCCGAATTGAATTACCAGCAGCAGACATTAAAGAATTTGTTCTTAAGACAGATTTGTCAACTCTTGTAACAGAGTTCCAATCCTATGGGTTTCTGTTCGTCACCCTTGACCTGGAAGGGTTTCGCAGCGGGAAACTCAACCAGCTAGTGCCGCTAACTCCGGCGTAGGTGCGATTCGCGGCACCGCATCTACCGAATTGAACTGCCCCATCAAGACAGGGTTAAACGCTGCTCAGTTCCTGATAAACCTGTTCTGCTACCTGCTTCAGGCGGCGCAGCTGTGCCTGCATATCTCGGCGCGTCCAGGCGGCAGCAAAGGTATTGAAGCCGTAGCGCACGAGCGGGTTAGGGATGAAGAATTCAAAACGATTGACCAAGCTGGTACCGCTGGCAGTAGGCTGACATTCCCAGCGATCGCGCCCTCGAAAAAAGCCGTCGAACTGCCAGACAATCAGCCCTGGTTCGCGCTCCACGATCACGCTATGCAACGCGGGCTGCACCAGCGGCAGCTGAAGCAGAAATCGGCTTTCACTGCCTTGCTCAGTCGTCCAGCGTCCAATGGGTTCACAGCGCAGGGCAGGATTTAGCCATCGATGCATGAGGTCGCGGTTGGTGAGGCATTGCTCGACCGCTGTAGCACTGGCCAGAATTTGAATTGACTGCTCAAATACCTGATGCGATGACATCTTAACCGCTGGTCTCCTCCACGCTGCTCGTTTTCTACCCTTCCGCCCCAGTCCTGCTCGGATTACGCCTCTGTACATCTAGCTTTGCCCAAAGTTCATCTTTAATACGATTCATGATGGACGTTTCGTCCAAGGATGCTAAGATTCGGGTCACCACAGGTTTAATCCCGCCTGATCCCCAAGCCGCCCCGTTAGCCAAGTACTCTTTTGTCACCTGAGCGATCGCGTAGGATGACACCCCTGCCACACCCGCTTGTGCTAGGGCGACGGCTAAGTATGGCGCAGTCGTTAGTCCCCCAGTTACGGGAGTGGCAGCGCCTAGCAGAGTCTTGAGGGAACCCAATCCGAAGGTGGCAATCAGTTCGCTGGCCGTAATGCCGCCTGCACCCAGCGCTATTTTTTGCAATAAGCCGATTGCGCCTTGTTGGGTCATAGGCAGGCCATAGAGCTTAGACAGCGCCAGAATAATGGCAATGTCAATCACTACTCCGCTGACTAAGTCGGCCACTGCGATGGGGTTAAGCGCGATCGCCACCGCCTTGGTCATCACCCCATTCCAAATTAACTGATTGGCGCTGCGATCGCGAATTTCTAGTTTGCGTTGGAGAATGCGATCGCTGACATGATCGGCATACAGCATCGTATTCAGCGCCACCAGTGACTTGCCCTCTTGGTGCAAAATCTCCAGAATCTTCAACTTCAGCGCTTCTACGTCGGGCGTTCCTACCCGACGCTGTGTGACAATTCTGCCATCCGGGTGACGAACTGCCGTTGTGACCAGGGGAGATGCAGCTGCCATCACAATTTCATTGGGTGACACCAGCTGACGCACCCGCTGATCGCGAATTTTGTGGTAAATAGCTAAGCGATCGGCCTCAGGATATTGATCTATTTTATTCAAAACTAGCAGTATCGGTTTGCTAGCCTGCCGCAACTGCGACAAGGCTTCATATTCCACAGTCGTCATATCACTAGAGACAACAAACAGAATCAAATCTGCTTGCTGTGCCACCTGACGAGCTAGGCGTTCTCGGGTTTCCCCATCGACTTCATCAATTCCTGGCGTGTCAATTAATTCAACCCGAGAATTTCCGCTGCCCGGTAGGATGACTCGGCAAACGTCGTGCTGCTTAACGTCCCTCTGCTGCCCTCCAGGCTTCCGCCCAGGCACATCCAGCGGTTCTCGCTGAACCGTCCATGGGACAGCCTGTACAGATTGAGTGACCCCATGAACAGCGCCCGTTTCAAACACCGACTGCCCCAGCAACGCATTCAATAATGATGACTTGCCGCGTCCTACCATGCCAAACACAGCAATCTGCACAACCAAACGGTCTAGCTTTTCTAACAGGTTTTGCAAACCACCAATTTCTGGCTCTAGACCTGAGCGCTCTCGGTTGGTCAGGTCTAGATTGTCTATTAAGCCTCGCAGAGCATCTTGAGCCTGTCGATAGTTTAATTCTGCTTGAATAGTCCTAAAGCCATGGAGAGCCTCCTCAAACTCCTGAGCTGACGCCCCAGCGGCTTGGCTACCCATAGGACGTTGGGACGGTAAGCCTGCATTCTGGTTCGAACCTGGATCAAACGCCGCATGATTCAAGTTCAGCCATCTCCCCACCAAACGCCTATACCTAAATCGATTGAGCTGTTGATCAGCATTTTTAATCAGCACTCCTTCATCCTATCGACTTCTGAGTAGCTTGTGTAATCGTCACCCAGTCGTCACCCACTCGTTACAGACAGCTGTATCCAAAAATGGGCTACAGACAAAAATGGGCGATGAATTATGCTCAACGCCCGCTGTGTTATTGGCATACTTTAGCGTTTCAAGGGCTTGACAGAAAAAAGTTCAGTGTAATGAAACTGAACCCCCGATGGGTTAACTGAGAAACAAGCCAGAACTTAACGTCTAGCGAAACCGACGTTTCCGGCGAGCCATGATGGCTTTACGCTTGAGCTTTTCGATCGGGGTTTCAAAATGGCGATGACTTTTTACATCTGCCAAAATGCCTGCTTTGGACACCTGACGTTTAAACCGCCGTAGCGCAGACTCAATGCCTTCGCTCTCGCCTAAGACCACTTGGGTCATGCAAAACACTCCTTGGATGTTCTGAAAAATGCTTCTATAAAGCATAGCCGATTGCAGAGCCGGATCAGTGCATAAAAGACAGGTCAAGTGAGCCAAAGTTTGCGCTCAGGGCGACGTTTAAATTCTCCAATGCAGCAATCAGCCACTGCACTGCATCTCGAGTGCAGGATTCATAATGGCTAAATAAAATTGAGAATCGCCGCTCTAGTACAGGTCTAACCTTGCGGCACAGCAATACGATTTTAAGCAGTAGCCCAATGGTGAGGGTTGGTCCTAGGTTGGTGACCAGATCGATGAACACAAAATGGTTTGGTTTTTGGGGGCTGTCTACTACCAAGAAAGTCAACAATTGACTACATGTCCGCACCATTAAAAAGTCATTGAGCGGTTTAGTATTGCTGGATGGCAGCGTGTTGCGCAGATGCAGATGCAGCTGATTGTTAAATTGCCGCTTACCATATTCTGGATCGACAGAGGCGGTGATGTATTGATACAGATCGTCTTTGAAGGCCCGATAGGACTGGGAATGGCCGCTTTGATTTAAAAAGTTGTGGGCAATGTCCTTGTAGGTGCGAGTGCCCTCTACTTTGCCAGAATAGTGGCGAATGGCTTGGCTCAGGTCGCGATCGCCCAGCAGGGTAGGGTTAGACACAGGATAGATCATTCGGGGAACCCCATTGGGTACCGCCTTAAACTCATTGGCGGCTTGCGTCCGCCGCACTTGATAGGTGATGTACTGCGACAGATCTACCTCAAATTTATGCTGTTTTACAGCCTGAATTTGCCGCACGGTGCTTTGCTGTTCGTGAGTGCTATCTTCACTCAGCAGACAGTGCTCGTAGAGGTAGGGATATCGTTGGATTAACGTTCCTAGTGGGTTGCTGCCAGTGTAGCTATTCGCTTCCGCCGCCTGACTGACCACCTGAGCTAACCGCCGCAGCGTCAAGCACTGTTCTGTTTCAGTAAATTGATGGGTCAACTCTCGCAGGCGGCGCAGAGAGCGGCTACGGTGCATGCCGCCATAGGTTTCAATATCAGTGGACTCAAATAATTCGACTAATTTTGGAATGGCTAGCTGCGACTGAGGTCTAGCTTGCCAGCGATTGATGAGGATGTGGCAGCAGCGGTTGAGGACGTAGCGAAACTCCTCGTTTGCCATCCGTGAGCTAGTCACCTGGCTTAGCGCCATCACCACCTCATGGTCAGAATCATGAGAGCCATCAATAAACAGCGCCCGAAACCGCTCTACCATCTGCTCTGGAGATTCCAAATCGATCCAGTGGAGCAAATGGTCATAAATCATTTGCTCTTCAGCGGTAATCTGTCGATTGCCTCGACCTGATTGTGTGGTGACCACGGTCAGTGCTCCCTAATTCAAATCTCTTGTAGCCAGTGCATTGGCAGAACCAATTAACCTAACTGGCTAAGCGGTTAGCTGCATGGGTAGCGTCGGTTGGTGTTGTCGGCAGGAGGATAGAGAATCGACCCTGATAAATTTGAGCCTCATGCAAGTAGATTCACGCATAATCTGAATCTTACGGAGAACGAATACCTCAGCTGCGTGATTGAAGTCACCAAAATCATGAAGGTTTGATGAATTTACTAAAGAGACGGCGGCTAGCCCCAAGGGCCTATGGGCGGTTTACAGGGTTTGAAGCGCCCTAATCAAGGGCGAGCGAGCTGGCTCGATTGATCACGGGGACGGGCGTTCAAAGGTAAGGGCATCAAGAGATAGGGGCAGGAATGATGGCGAACAGGTAGTGTCGATTACCTCATCTAGACTCTAGTCTTTTTATTTTTGCATCTTGTTTTTGCATCCCCTGTTTCCACATCTTTAGTGAATAGTCGGCTATTTTCATCAGTTAATGTACCAGTTTTTGTTTCTTTAGATGAACGGCATGCGCAAATGGTTCTGTTATGCAACCTTGTCAAACGGCAGCGCTTTAATCTAAGGCGGCCAGAAATACAGATTTGAACAAGTCAGGTTTAAGCAAGTCGGGGCACTTTGGAAATAATGGTTTTAGTCAAACTAAAAACAGACTCAATAAAGAGAATATCGCAATTGAATTTTTTTGCAAGGATTTAAATTAAACAGTTTGACGCCGGATGCGATCGCTTCGGCGGTATGATGGCTGTTACTCCAGTAAGGAGTGGGTCGTTTAAGGAGTGCTCGTTCGATGCCTGTCTGCGTTTCTCTGGGGCAATTGGTGGGTATTGTAGCGGCAACGCCGCTCAATCTGTTGGATGTGGTGCTGGCCGAGCAGGTTACGCAGGTGACGACAGACAGCCGCAATCTCAAGCCGAATGAACTATTTTTGGCTTTGCAAGGCGAACAGTTTGACGGACATGAGTTTGTGGAAGCAGCCCTGGCGCGCGGGGCGATCGCCGCAATTGTTTCCCGTGTCCCACCCCGTGCAGAAACTTTGCCGCTGCTACTGGTAGCAAATACGCTTGAGGCTTACCAGGCGATCGCCCATTGGTGGCGAGAGCAATTTTCGATCCCCGTGATTGGCGTGACCGGGTCGGTCGGAAAAACGACGACCAAAGAATTGATTGCCGCTGTCTTGGCCACGCAAGGAGCCGTGCTAAAAACCCAGGCCAACTACAACAACGAAATCGGTGTCCCCAAAACCTTGTTAGAGCTGGAGCCAAGCCATCGCTATGCGGTAGTGGAAATGGGAATGCGGGCATCTGGAGAAATTGCGCTGCTGACTCAGATGGCTCGGCCTGATATCGCGGTAATCACCAATGTTGGCACGGCTCATATCGGGCGGCTCGGCTCCGAGCAGGCGATCGCTAGCGCCAAGTGTGAACTGCTGCAAAATCTGCCCTCCGGTGGGATTGCCATCCTCAACCACGATAATCCGCTGCTGCTAGCCACGGCAGCAGCGGTTTGGCACGGTAAAACCCTAACCTATGGGTTAGAGGGAGGCGATATACACGGGCAGTTGGTTGATCTCGAAACGCTAGAGGTGGATGGGATACGCCTGCCGCTGCCGCTGCTGGGTCGTCACAATGCGCTGAACTATCTAGCGGCACTGGCTGTAGCTCAGGTGCTCCAGATTGACTGGCAGCTGTTAACGCAGGGACTAAGCGTCGAACTACCGCAGGGGCGATCGCGCCGCTACGATTTACCCAACGATATTGTCATTTTGGACGAAACCTACAACGCTGGCCTAGAGTCGATGGTGGCCGCGCTGCATCTGCTGGCACAAACGCCAGGAACCCGCCATATTGCCGTAATTGGCACCATGAAAGAATTAGGAGCGCGATCGCCGGACTTGCATCATCAAGTCGGTGTGACGGTTCGGCAGCTCAACCTCGATTACCTGCTAACGTTGGCCGATTCCGACGCTGCGGATGCCCTAGCCGCCGGAGCGGCCGTGATCCCCACTGAGCAGTTTGCTGATCCCCAAGCCCTTGTAGAACGCCTACAGGCTTTGGTCAGACCGGGCGATCGCCTCCTGTTTAAAGCATCTCGGGCGGTCAGGTTAGATCACGTTCTAGAACAGTTTATGGCGATCGCAGCGGGAACAATCCGCGCCACAGAACGACATCAATAGCAACGCTGTCATTATGCCCCCTGATAGCGGGCTGACACCTTGTCTATCGGTCAGCTTGTGCAGCACCTTATTGCTCAACTACCTATGTCTAGTACCCCGCTTACATCCCCTGTGCGGTTCAAAAAACTGAACCAGCCTGCCCGATTCATCTTCGGCTCCTCTGCTCCCGGCAGCAGCCCTAACAGTGCCAAAAATATCGGTACGCTTGGTCGAAGCTACCGGTTTTCTGGCGATGTTGGAGGTCGAGATCTTGACCACTTTAAGTTTAAGGTCTCAAACACGCGAGATTTTAGAATTGCGATCGACAACGAAGGAAACCGGAACATCATCACATCGCTGCTAGATTCCAAGGGGCGGCTGCTTTTCATCCGCAATAACCCCCTCTCCGTGGTGGTTCGACCTGACAAAGAATCAGGTTTCATTGTCCGTAATTTGAGGAAAGGCACCTACTTTGTCCGGCTCAGTAGCGGTGGGCGGGGCGAGGACTACAAGATGTCACTGGAAACGCAATCGCCTAACTAAACCCACTCGTTGCCCTTGATTGATCTAGCATTGACTACAAAAAAACGCCCTTGAACAAGGGCGTTTTTTTGTAGTCAATGCTAGATCAGTAAAACTTAGGATCACGTTTGTGTAGGAAGTGTGAAGCTTGCTGGGGAAGTCTTTGCGCCAATTATGAAGTTTGCGTATGTCTACCCAGTGTCCCATTCCCGCAAACTTTGATTTGAGATATTCTATCTTTCACATAACAGGCTACCGAGTCACCAGCCTAGGATAGGTTATCTGACGCTATGGCAAGGTTGAACAGTGACAGTGCATCTAGCTTGAATTTTCACTAGCGTCCATATCAAGTCTTGGCGCGTTGAAAATTTGGGCATTACTTATAGGGATATGTATATGGCATCGGCTCCATTATCATCAGGCTTTAAGCTAGATTTACGTTCACCTGGAGCGGCTAGATTGCGTCGGGGCGTTACTGTTAGTTGGCTGCGAGTATTTACGCTAGTTTCTCTAGATACGTTTTTACTGATGCTGGCTTGGCGTCTGGCCAAAGCAATTGGAACTGAACTAGAGTCACCTTGGACTGAAAATAAAGCAATATTTCAGGTTGCGATTTTAGCAGTAGGCTTGGGAGTTATTGCTACCAAAGGACTATATTCACCTGGCGATAAGCGGCGCGACTACTTTGGCTTGATTCAGGCGCTTTCTTTGGCAGCGTTCCTGTTGCTGTTGACGGCATTTCTCTATGACCCAAATCAGTTTGTTTCTCGCTCCACGTTTTTGCTATTTTGGCTGTTCAGTGTCTGCTTCGTCTGTATCGGTCGATTGTTAGTAGAAACAGCGGTCGAGAAATCGCGCAAACGAGGTGTCATTCGCTACTCTGCGTTCTTAATTTCTGACTCAAGTGCCAAAGATAAAGATCTGATATCTCAGGAGAATCGTTACGATATCTTGGGAGTTGCTGATAGTAGGTGTCTAGATCGTGCCAATCGAGAGACAACCTTAGAGAAAATCCGCAGCCTCGGAGTTGCAGAAATCTTTATCTCCTGGGAATCGATCAAAAGGCGGATGTTTCTGTGTTGGCACTTTCAAACGGCTGGGATCACCGTTCATATCCTGCCTACCGGGTCTGAACCAATGATGCCAAAGTCAGAATTGTGGATTATTGGGGGTCAACCATCGTTGACATTTCCGCCCCCGGTGATCACAGGTAGCGACTTTTGGCTGAAACGTTCGTTTGACTTTTGGGCCTCCGTGATTTTGCTGATCGGATTCTCACCGCTGCTGTTGACCATAGCGACGCTCATCCGGCTAGATTCTCCAGGGCCGATTTTCTTCCGGCAGGTGAGGGTTGGTTTACACGGTCGGCATTTCAAGGCGTGGAAGTTTCGTACTATGGTTGCGAATGCGACTCAGCTTCAGAAGCAGTTGGAAGCGCGCAATGAGATGAAGGATGGCGTGCTGTTCAAAATGAAGGACGATCCGCGTGTAACGCGCGTGGGTGGCTTCTTGCGCAAGTATAGTTTGGACGAGCTGCCTCAGCTGTTTAACGTTCTATTTAGCGAGATGAGTCTGGTTGGCCCTCGACCTCTGCCCACTCGTGATGTAGAACGGTTTTCTGAGTTTCATTATTTGCGCCACGAGGTTCTGCCTGGGATCACAGGTCTTTGGCAAGTTTCTGGTCGCTCCGATATTGAAGATTTTGAAAAGGCTGTGGGATTGGATATTGCCTACATTGAAAACTGGTCACTGTGGCTAGACCTGAAAATCTTGCTGCAAACGGTCGTGGTGGTACTGGGTAAGAAAGGAGCCTATTAATTAGGCATAAGTGAGTTTTGAGTTGACCGTCTAACTCAAAACTCAACCCAAAATTTAATGATTAAGTTGCGATCGCGCTCTCACGAGTGCCTGCCGCACCTGTTCAAACCCAGTACCGCCGTAGCTGTTGCGGGCTGCCACCACCTGCCGAGGGGCGATCGCCGCATAAATGTCTGGCTCAAACGCCGGATGGATGGCCTGCCATTCGTCTATGGTCAGATCTTTCAACAGCTTGCCGCTGGCCAGCGACGTCTTGACCACCCTGCCCACGATATTGTATGCCTCGCGGAAGGGGACATTGCGGGCGGCTAAGTAGTCGGCCACATCAGTTGCGTTGGAGAAATCCTCTGCGACAGCAGCGTTGAGCCGCTCGGTGCGAAATTCTAAGCCTTCGCGCATGAGAATGGTCATGGCTTCTAGGCAAGCGCTGACCGTCTTGACGCTATCGAACAATGCTTCTTTATCTTCTTGCAGATCTTTGTTGTAGGCGAGCGGCAGTCCCTTCATTAGCACCAGCAGCGCCTGAAGATGCCCAAACACGCGCCCGGTTTTGCCCCGCACTAGTTCGGGCACGTCCGGGTTTTTTTTCTGCGGCATGATGCTAGAACCCGTGGCGCAGCTGTCTGTTAGCGTCACAAACCGAAACTCTTCAGAGGCCCACAAGATCACTTCTTCCGACAGGCGGGAAAGATGCACCATGATGAGGCTGGCAGCACACACAAACTCAATGGCAAAGTCGCGATCGCTGACGCCATCTAAACTGTTGCCATAGACCTGATCGAAATCAAGCAATTCAGCCACATAATGACGGTCGATCGGGAACGTTGTCCCGGCCAGTGCCCCCGAACCTAACGGCAAGATGTTAACCCGACGATACACATCGCCCAAGCGCTCCCAGTCGCGCTGAGTCATCTCTACATAGGCCAGCAGATGGTGAGCCAAACTCACAGGCTGTGCCCGTTGCAGGTGAGTATAGCCTGGAATTAGGGTTTCTACATGCTGCTCCGCCAGTTCTACCAAAGCGGTCTGAAACGCTCGGATTTGCTGTTTGATCTGGTCGATTTGATCGCGCAGATAGAGTCGGGTATCGGTACCCACTTGGTCATTGCGCGATCGCGCGGTGTGGAGTTTTTTGCCCACATCTCCCACCAGTTCTGTCAGCCGCCGTTCTACGGCAAAGTGAACATCTTCAGCGTCTACCCCCGGTGTAAATAGCCCCTGCCGATAGTCCTGCCGAATTTGTTCTAGCCCCGCCACCAGTTGTGCGCCCTCTGCG
Organism: Synechococcales cyanobacterium PMM_0002; assembly: GCA_949127925.1. Classification (GTDB taxonomy): domain Bacteria; phylum Cyanobacteriota; class Cyanobacteriia; order Elainellales; family Elainellaceae; genus CASBQJ01. Next base: position 4,736 of record CASBQX010000099.1, on the reverse strand, counting down.
GGCGAAATAATTCCGGTATGCGCCAGCATCCGAGCATGGGCTTGAGAGCCAGTCAGGTCGTATTCGATCAGTTCAATATCGAAGCCAATACTCGCGTTGAATCGAGCGATCGCCGGATGTAGGGCTGATTCAAATCGTTGGCTCCAGGTTTGCTGCTGAGACGGTGATTCAACCAATGGAATTCCTCTAAAAGGCTAAAGACTCTAAAGATCAAGGTTGACTATCCAAGGCTAAAAGCCCTAGTAGTCTGAGGCGTAAATCTGCCTACCGTTCGTAGTGCAGGCTTCCAGCCTGCGCGGGCAAGATGCCCACCCTACGGTAGCTAAACTTGCGCCGTCTTCTACTAAATTAAATAGCTAAACGTCCCCGGTTAATCTGGTCTAACTGAATCAGATCTGACTGAACTAGATCTGACTGAACTAGGTCTGACGCAAAACTCTATCCTGCCCTAGTTATAGGTCGTCATCCCCCGAATCAGGTAACCAAGCACAAACCCAATAATCAGTGCCCACACCTGCCCTGATTTGACAAAATTGTTCATGGAGGCGCGAAATCCAGCGAATACATCAGTATCGAAGGATTTTTGAGCCAGTGTGCTCCAATCAAAGTGAATCTGCGAAAACAGCCCTTGGCCAGCGTCGCTCCACGTAGAGGGGTCGGCTAGCCAAGCTGTAGCGCTCGTAGCCCACACTGTTGTATTTTGCGCCAAATCAATCCACATCATTGTATCGAGTAGCATCATTGGGATTAAGCCTCACACAAAACTCACATAATGCCTGTATTTATACCACTGGTCGGTAAACAGCGGTAGCAGACGATTTAGGATTCTACGTTTATAGTGAGGTGTGATCGGCCATGGATGGATTGGTAAAGCCCGCCTAATACCTCTAGCGCCTCCTGTTCTGTGTACTTGTTCTGTGTACTTGTTCTGTGTTCCTATGGTTGATGGAATTTACACCCTGGCAAATGACGTCGTCTGCAATCAGCTTGTGGCGTTACTCAACAGCATTGAACTGCATGCGCCAGAGCTGCCCGTTTGCGTAATTGCCTATGATCATCAGCTCAAGCGCGTCCGAGAGGCGATCGCATCTCGCCCCAACGTCACGTTGCTAGACGATGAAGCGCTCTTTTCTCGCTGGGAAGACTTTTCTCGGAACGTGTGGGCGACTCACCCAACGGCACTAAACATTTGGCAAGACCGGGGGATTACGGATGTCTATCGGCTGAAGTCTAACCATCGCTATGCTGTATTTGACTTGGACGCGCCCTTCGATCGCTTCGTCTATTTAGATGCCGATACTCTGCTACTTAATTCACCCAAAATTTTCTTTGACGGCTTAGATCAGCACGAGGTAGTTGTCTACGATTTTCAACATAAAGATCCCTCTCACATTTTTAATTTAGCCTCGCCTCAGCTGACCAATATTTTCAGCGTTGAACAAATTCAGCGCTCTATTTTTTGTGCGGGCTGTTACGCGTCTAGAAAAGGTTTTTTTGACCTCAAAACGCGCGAGGATTTGATTGCCAATCTAGCGTCTGGTGAGGCAGACGTTTTATATATGAATGCGCCGAATCAGTCAGTCTTAAACTATATGGTGATGCGATCGCCCCTCGAAGTTTACAACCTAGCATTGCATCTTCCAGTTAGTCAATCCACCGGAAATTCAGTCACCTCCTCTCATTTTGAAGAACGTGATCATTTGATTTATGATCGCGGCATTCGCCTTACCTATTTGCATTACATCGGGCTAGATGCAAGCTTGTTTAATCAGCTTTGTAGTGGACTTAATGTTATCTTTCCCTATCGCGATACTTTTTTATATTATCGCTACCGACATGAGCCTCAAACCCGACCCAGGCTAACCGGAAAACCGATCAACTTACCGCCTAGCTTGCTCCAGCGAGGTCTACGAAAACTAGGATTGCACCAGTGAGAATTGGTTTATGAATTGCGGTATCTATATTTTGGCCAATGATCGGGTGATGGATCAGGCGATCGCATTGCTCAACAGCATTCGTCTGCACGATGCTGAAACCCCGATCGTTCTGATTCCTTATGATCAACACTACCACATCGTAGAACGAGAGCTGGCTGACTTTTTCGGGGTCACAGTTTATGAAGATTTGGAACTGTTAAATCGGTTAGAGCAACGCGTAACAGAAATATTTGGCGATCGCTTTTTTGCCCGACCTAATCAATTTCGTAAGCAAGCCTGCTGGTTTGGCAACTTTGATCGGTTTCTTTATATTGATACCGATATTGTTGTATTTGAAAAAATTATTGAAATGTTAAAGTATTTAGACCACTATGACTTTATCTGCTGCGACTATCAGCATCAAGGAGGCATTAAAAATGTTTTTAGCTCTAGCATTCTCGATGCTAATTTATTTGCAGAGACTGACTTAAAAGATGTTTTTAATTGTGGGTTTTGGGGATCTAAAAAAGGTTTATTTTCAGAGCCAGATTTATATCATATTTTTACTGAATGTGCCGTGCATTCTGAGTATTTTGATTTTTCCCAAAAAACCTCTGACCAACCCATTATCAATTACCTAATTCTGACCTACGTTCCACAGCGGTTTAACCTGGTACGTAGACCCGGCGGTTGCCCTGGCAGCTGGGCCGGCAGTCAGTTTGAGCAGCAGGGGTATCAGTTAATTGATTCAAGAGTAGATCAAGTATTGCCTTATCTGCACTGGGCCGGGTTTCGGATTCAACCGGGCTGCCCCTATTGGGCAATTTGGGAACATTATCGATACTTAAATCAACCCAGACCCGAACTGCGCGATGCGGATTCCATCTCGGATTCAACCCAGGTAAACTTTCAAAATCTACCTCAGGATCAGTTCCAACAATGGCTAGCCACAGCTCGGCAGTGGTTGAGGACAGCTCGGCAGTGGTTGAGGACAGCTCGGCAGTGGCTGAGAACAGCAATGCGCCGAGGGTGAGAGCTGTTAAATTTGTCAACCCTTAAATTCCAGGCTTTAATTCTGCCCAAAAATTGGATCTTTGATACAAAAACCAAGTTTTTTAGGCAGAATTTATAGTTCACAGCCCCAACCTGTGGCTAGATCGAGGCGATCGCTTCAGCGATGGGCACATAGCCCAACCGCTCCAAATGAGTCAGCACTTTGACCGTGCTTTCCGCCAGCGACTCCTCATCCGTCTTGCATTCCACGTCTGCATTCAACGGCGCTTCATAGGGGTCGTCAATCCCCGTAAATTGTTTGATTTCTCCGGCTCGTGCTCGTTTATACAGACCCTTCACATCGCGCTGTTCACAGATGGCCAGCGGTGCATTGACATACACTTCGACAAAGTCACCCGTGCGCTGTCGCACCTCATCGCGAGTCGCGCGGTAGGGTGAAATGGCCGAAACGAGTACCACTACGCCATTGCGGCTGAGGAGATGTGCCACAAAGCCAATGCGGCGGATGTTCTCATCCCGGTCTTCTTTGCTAAAGCCTAACCCTTTGGTCAGATATTGCCGGACGATGTCGCCGTCCAAAACTTCTACTTTGAGGCCGCGATCGCGCAGTTCTTGCTCAACGGCCATCCGAATTGTTGTTTTACCTGCACCGCTTAAACCTGTAAACCAAACCGTTACACCACGCTGTTCCACTCTACCCGTTACTCCTTATTGAAAGCGTTACAAAATTATTGTCAGAGTTAACAAAACTGAAGATTAGTCTACTCTATATGCTCCCGCCTGTGAGCTGTTGTCGAGTGATGCCGCCTGAATCCGGTTTGGCAAAGGCGTGCCGCAGCTCTTGCAAAAGCGGGCATCGTCATCATGCACCGACAGCCCGCAGGTTGTGCAAGTCACCTCAACCCGATTGCTGGTTTTAACTAGCTGTTTAATCAGATCTCCTAGCTGCCACGGGATAAAAACAATGCCCGTTAGCACCATTAGAATCGTCATCAAGCGCCCCATTTCAGAAATAGGGACAATATCTCCTAATCCAGCCGTTGAAATAGTAGACACTGAGAAATAAACTGCATCTAAAAAAGTGTTAAATAGCTCCCCGTTAACTGGGTGTTCAACTTGATAAATCAGCCCCGAGTACACAAACACAATTGCAAACAAGGTGAAAACAATTCGAACAAAAATGGCAACATCTTCACTAGTAACATAGCCAAAAATTGTTTTCCCTTCGATGAATCGGATTAGCCGTAGGATTCTAAACCAGCGGAAAATGCGAATAAATCGAATATCGACGGCTCCTAAGACAAAGGGGAGAACTGCCATTAAATCAATCAAGCCATATAGGCTAAAAATAAATTTTAGGCGATTTTCGGCACACCAAACTCGGAGTAAATATTCAGCCGAAAAAATAGTTAAAATAATCGTATCTAGAACATCTAGAGTATTTCGAAGATCTGGCGATATGGCATAGGTCTGGGCAGCAAAAATTGCAGAGGATAGTAGCACTAACCCCGTAATCACCAGGTTAATGAATTTGCCAATGGGTGTTTCGATATCGTCGAGGTAGAAACTGATTTTTTGCCGCAAGTGCATGAGAAAAAATATAAAAGTTAGGTGTCTGTGTAGAGAGGAGGGTTAACCATGCCTTCAGTCGATCGAGACAATACCTGGTAACCTGACGGGGATCTGGGGTGAGCGTTCACAGGTGTAACCCTAAAAGAGGTTCCTGAATGTTTAATCTGGGAGTAAAGAAGGGGAGGGTTGATTTTGACGAGCAGCATGAGTGGCTTGAACCAGGTAGTCCAAAGC
>CASBQX010000098.1 GCA_949127925.1 Synechococcales cyanobacterium PMM_0002 | reverse complement strand
CCAAGCAGGCTGTTTAGACTTATGTCAACAAATAAAATCGCAGACGCAGATCGCCTGGATTTATTGCATTGTCGTGGATTCGCATCCAGTGAAAGATGCGTCTGCGCTGTGGCAACTGTGGCAGTCAGAGCTGACGGTTAAAACCAATATGCTAGAGGCGGGTGCAGATGCATATATTTGTCTATATCTGTCCTCTTTTCCCATAGTTGGGACTGGGGTCGATCCAGATTTTGTTCTAGCACAGCAACAGTTTTTGGTCGCGCAGGTAGGGGTTGGCTTGCAGCGGGTACAAACGCATCGTGATCTAATGCGAGCCAACGATGTCCTGTCGGCGATCGCCCTTTCAGATCCGCTGACCGAACTGAATAACCGTCGTGCCCTGGAGTGGGAACTGCCTCGCCAAATCCACAGTGCGCGGGCACGCGGGACACCCATTAGTCTGCTGATGCTGGACGTAGATTTCTTTAAGCGGATCAACGATACCTACGGGCACCTCATTGGCGATCGCGCTCTAGAGGTGATTGCGGCTCGTTTGCGCCATAACCTGCGGTTCTATGACACCCCCTTTCGCTATGGGGGCGAGGAGTTTGTCGTATTGCTCAGCGATACAGCGTCACAGGAGGCGGAGGCGATCGCCAATCGGATTTGCCGTCTAATTAGTGATCGACCCTTTACCATCAGCGATACTCTCGACCTCCATATTACGATCAGTGCTGGGGTCGCTGCCCTGCTGCCCTATGATGACCCCCGTGGGATTAGTCTGCTGCGCCGAGCTGACAGGAATCTGCTCAGGGCCAAGGTGCGAGGTCGCAATTGTGCGGTGAACAACGAGGACGAGGATGGAGGATGACGGATGTAGCTTGCTGCTGCGCGGCGGTAGGATACTACTGAATGTAGGCTACTGTGACACCTGTGCCGCCATCGGATTGGTCGGCGGCTTCGAAGCGTTCGACTTGGGGATGCCGCTTGAGGAATTCTTGGACGCCTTGCCGCAGTTTGCCCGTGCCGTGGCCGTGGATTATCCAAATGGCACCGGGCTGGGCAGCGGCGATCGCCCGTTCTAGTTCCACTTCGGCATCGGCAACGCGGCTGCCCCGAATATCGAAGGTGTTTTTGGAGGTGCGAATGGTGGGAGCTTGAGCCACCGGTTCGGGTTCGGGGGTTGCCGCCCGCGATCGTTCCCCGTCTGCGGTTCCCTGTTTGCCTGCCGATTTCTGTCCTTTGGCTGTAACTTCAGCCTTTTCTCCTTGCAGCGACTCCACATCGACTAGAGAAACACTCATTTTCATTAGGCCAAAGCGTACCGTCAGTTCGCCGTCTTCAGTTGGGCTAGTCAGCACTTCAGCGGTTTGACCTAGGCGAGGAATGCGGATGCGATCGCCCACCTGGGGGCGAAATCCAGGCTTGGGTTTGGCGGGCTGTTTACGGGACGGGAGCTGACGTTCGGCGATCGCATTTAGGGTTTCGGTGGCCTGCTGGGCATCTTGGGCGGTGACGGGGCCTTGCTGGAGCTGGCGAATCACCCGAGCAATTTCTGTGCGGGCTTGGGCGATCGCCTGCTGGACGGCCTGTTCTTGCTGCTGTTGCAGGTCGCGTTCGCGCTGTTGCAGCATCGTGGCTTTGCCCGACACCTCGCGATAGAGACGTTCGGCCTGCTGCACCAGTTGTTCTGCGGTTTTGGCTTTGGCTTCTTGCTGCCGCCGCTGATCTTCTAAGCCCGCAATTACCTGGTTCACTTCTTCACTAGAACTGGCACCGACATGGGTTTGGGCTTCATCTAAGATGTCTGGATCTAAGCCCAAGCGTCGGGCGATCGCCAGCGCATTCGAGCGACCCGGAATGCCCCACAGTAGCCGATAGGTGGGCGACATCGACACATCGTCAAACTCTACCGAGGCATTTTCAAAGCGATCGTCTTGATATTTCAGCGCCTTGAGTTCGCCAAAGTGGGTGGTGGCCACGGTTAGCGTGGCGTGGTCGGCTAGGTGGCGCAGTAGGGCGATCGCTAGGGCGCTGCCTTCGGAGGGGTCGGTTCCAGCTCCAACTTCGTCTAGCAAGACTAGAGAAGATGGCACTGGGGAACCCGGTGAAGCCTCTAGGCTCTGCGCCTCGGTTTCTGCTGCCTGGGTGCTGCCCAACGCTGCCAAAATTCGACTAATTCGCCGAATATGGCCTGAAAATGTCGAAAGGCTTTGCTGCAAGGATTGTTCATCGCCAATATCCGCCAGAATTTGATCGAACCAGGGCATTTCTACGGGTTCGCGGGCGGGGACGAATAATCCCACTTTGGCCATCAGCGCCGCCAGTCCCAGGGTTTTGAGCGTCACGGTTTTACCGCCGGTATTGGGTCCGGTAATCGCTACGACCCGAATCCGAGGTTGAATCAGCAAGTCTACTGGGACAACGGGCGTGCCTTGCTCGTGCTGCTGTTGCCAGACCAGCAGTGGGTGGCGCAGCTGACGGAGAACGATCGGGGCGGGTTTAGAGTCAGAATGCTCGTGGGCAGAGGAATTGGACGGTTGGCCAGGGGCAGCAAATTCGACAAAGCGCGGTGGGTTGCCCCCCAGCCAAAACGAATAGCGGGCGCGGGCGGCGGCTAGGTCTAGGGTGGTGGCGATCGCCAACAGTCGTTCCAGATCGGGTTTGACCTCTCCCACCTGTTCCGTCAACCTGCGCCGGACGGCCTCTTCTTCCACCTGCTCTTGTTTGAGCCACTGCCGCATTTGGTTCCCCAGTCCCACAATCGAGTGCGGTTCGATGTACAGAGTCAGGCCGCTGGTGGAGGTGTCGTGGACGATGCCAGCAATGATATCGCGATGGGATGATTTGACGGGGATCACAAAGCGATCGCCCCGTTGGGTAATCAGCGATTCTTGTACCGCATTGCCATGGCGCTGCAAAATATTTTGCAGCATTTGATAGATCCGATCGCGCTGTTGTTTGAGCTTGACTCGAATCTCGGCTAGTTTGAGGCTAGCGCGATCCATCACCTTGCCGCGCTCGTCAATGCAGCGGTGAATTTCTTGCTCCAGTTCGGGATAGGTGCGCAGCTCGGCTACTAGCTGATTCAGCACAGTGAGCTGGGGCTGGGCGTCGATGGTGCGGCGCAGATTGCGGGCACCCGAAAGCGTGGTGGCGATCGCCAGCAGCTCGTCTCCCATCAAAATCCCTTGCAAAGCCGCCCGCTCAAGCGCATCACCAATATCTTGAATGCCGTCAAAGTTGAGGCTGTTGGGCAGGGCGTTCTCAAGCTGGTAGACCTCTTTGGTTTGAGCCAACAGCTTGAGGCTATCTGCCTGGAGTTGGGGAATTGGCAGCTGTCGAGCGGCGATCGCACCCAGCTTGGTTGCCGTAAAGGTTGCCAGGTGTTGGCACAGACGCGGCCACTCTAGTAGTTCTAAGGTTTCGGCTTGAATCAACGTGGTTAGGAATTGGCTATCAATCTTATTTTAATTATCGGACACCTGCTTCAAAAATGCCGGGTTCCATCGGAATGCGATTGTAGAGCCGCGATTAATCGCGGCTCTACAATCACGCGATCGCCAGAGACTTCAGCCTTAATCGGGCTTAATTCAGACTTAATCGGGCTTAATGCAACGATTAGAAGCTCTTAACGTCTCTATGGGAGTTTTTAGAAGGCTCCTATGACGTTTTGACCTTTCAGGTATCTCGGCAAATTCTATGGTTTTTCAACTGCAACTGCTTCACGCCTCCGATCTGGAGAGCGGTATCCCTGCCCTCGACGACGCGATCAACTTTTCCACAGTCGTCAATGCCCTGCGCGACGACTACGCCAACACGCTGATTCTTTCGTCTGGAGATAACTACATTCCAGGGCCGTTCTTCTCAGCCGGAAGCGATCGCACCCTCCGCAAAACCACTTCCTCGGTCACTCCCGGCGACAACTACACCTTCCAAGAAGGGGTAGGCCGAGTGGATATCGAGATCATGAACCAAATTGGGTTCCAAGCAGCAGCTTTTGGTAATCACGAATTTGACTTGGGCGAATCTACCGTGGTGTCGCTGATTCGCTCTAGCGGTGCCTACCGAGGGACGACCTTCCCCTACCTCAGCAGCAACCTTACCTTTACTGACCCTAACCCTGCGGACGATGGCACCCCTGCTCAAGAATTTGTCTTGCAAGACTTGGTGGTTGCCGACGGACAGGCTCCTCTGCCTAAAACTATTGCCAAAAGCACAGTGCTAACCGTCGGCGGGCAGCAAGTGGGTGTGGTGGGTGCAACGACTCCCACCTTAGCTAGCATCTCATCCCCTGGCGCTAACGTTGGCATCAGCCCTTCCCCGTTTGCGCCCACCCCCACATCTGCCCAACTGGACGCGCTAGCGGCGCAAATTCAGCTCAGTGTGGATGCTCTGGTCAGCACGGGGATTAACAAAGTGGTGCTGCTGGCACACATGCAGCAGCTCAACATTGAACGTGAATTGGCAAAGCGGCTGAGAAACGTAGACGTGATTATTGCGGGTGGTTCTCACACGCTGCTGGCCGACAGCACAGACACCATCAGCCCCGGTGACACAGCGGCAGCTGGCATTTCCTATCCCATTATTGAAACCTCCCCGACCGGGCCTGTGCTGGTGGTCAACACGGCTGCCAACTGGAACTATGTCGGGCGTTTGGTGGCAGAATTTGATGACAATGGCAACATCGACCTGACCAAACTCGACCCCAATATTAATGGAGCCTATGCGACGGATGCGGCTAGCGTTGCGGCTCTAATTGCCACGAATCCTGGCACTCCCGACCCAGAAGTCGTCGATCTATTGACCAGACTCAAGACGATTGTCAATACCAAAGATGCAACCATTTTTGGTAGATCGACGGTGTTCTTGAACGGCACCCGCGACGACGTTCGCACTCAAGAAACAAACTTGGGCAACCTGACAGCCGATGCCAATTTGTTTGTTGGTAAGCAAGTTGACTCCACAGTAGTGATTTCACTCAAAAACGGCGGCGGCATTCGCGACAATATTGGCGCGGTAGCGGCAGCAGCGGGAGCAACTGACCCTAGTCAAGTTGAAAAGTTACCGACTTTGGCCAACCCTTCAGCCAATAAGCTAGCAGGCGATTTGTCTCAGCTCGATGTAGAAAACTCGCTGCGGTTTAACAACGGCTTGAGCCTACTGACCATCACGGCGTCCCAGCTGAAAGAAGTATTAGAGCACGGTGTTTCTGGCGTTAGACCCGGAGCCACCCCTGGTGCATTTCCTCAAGTCGGCGGCATTTCGTTTAGTTTTGATCCAACTCAAACAGCCCAGCTATTGGCGACAGACGGTTCGGTCACCACAGCGGGGAGCCGAATTCAATCGCTCAGCATCACAGATGCCAGTGGCAACTTTAGCGACATTTTGGTGCAGAACGGTCAGGTCGTTGGCGATCCTAACCGGACATTCCGCCTAATTGCTCTCAACTTCTCGCTGGGTCTCTCGCTCGATAGCAGCGGCGACGGCTATCCCTTCTTTCGATTCATTCGAGAAAACCCAACGTTGGCAAACCGGGTGGACTTGCAGGGTGAAACAACTATTGATCTAAACCGCAATGGCAGAATTGACGGCGCTGTAGCTCTAGCTGCTGGAGCCGCAACCTTCGCCGTTCCGGGCAGTGAGCAAGATGCCTTTGCTGAATATTTGGCGGCGACTGGCGATTTTACGACGGCAGATGTGGGGCCAGCGCGCGATCGCCGGATTCAGAACCTAGCCAATCGTGGCGATAACGTATTCGGGCTGACGTTGCAGGGCGGCTCGGGTGCCAATCGGCTGCGGGGTAAGTTTGGCGGCGACAAAATCACTGGGTTGGGCGGTGCCGATACGATCAACGGCAAGGGCGGTAACGATTTGCTCGACGGCGGCCGGGGCAACGATATTCTGATCGGAGCCACCGGAGATGACACCTTCTTCAGTGGTGCTGGGTTCGATCGCGTTAAGGGCAAGGCTGGTGCGGATGTGTTCGTTCTAGAGCGTGGTGCTGGCTATGACGAGATTGCGGACTACAAAAACGGCATCGACAAACTGGGTCTGAGCGAGATTCCGTTCAAAAAGCTGAGCTTTAGATCCGACGGTCAGAACACGGTGATCAGCGTCGGTCGGGGCAATAAAGCCGATGTGCTGGCGATCGCCCTTGGCGTCAGTCCCAGCGTGTTCACTCGCACTGATGTCGTGACCAGCTTCCAAACCGCAGAAACATTTGCGTAATTTGACCGCCCAAGGTCACTCATCCCCGTAGAGACGCGATTCATCGCGTCTCCGTACAAGGTTGCCGTAGAGACGTCGATTTATCGCGTCTCCATGCGTCGATTCATCACGTCTCTATAGCAACCTTGCCATTTGTGCAGAGACGCGATGGATGGAGAGACGCGATGGATGGAGAGACGCGATGAATGGAGAGACGCGATGAATCGACGTCTCTACGGGGAACAACGGTCTATAGGCTGGCTAAGGCAGGTTCCTGCTGCGAACGAGACGGGCTAGCAGCCAGAGGCAGCCCGTAGACTTCCGCTGAATTATTCGGGCTTTCGATTAGCTTCACCTTGTGTAGCTTTGCGCCAATCTGCCGAATTGGAGCTTCGAGCAAATCGCGAATGTGTACGGCAATGTTTTCTGCTGTGGGAACGACTTGCTCAAAGTAAGGAATGTCTTTGTTTAAGAAAGTGTGGTCAAACGGTTCGACTACATACTGATCGACCGCTTGCTGGAATGCCACTAGGTCGGCCAACATGCCCGTGCGCGGGTCAATTTCGCCCTGAATCGTGACTTCCAAATGGTAGTTGTGGCCATGGCCGTTGACCCGCGCGCACTTGCCGTAGATTTCGGAATTTTGCTCTAGGGTGAGGCTGGGCAACGCTAGGCGGTGAGCGGCGCTGAAGTGGGTACTAATGGTGAGATAAGCGTCCATGTCGTGTCCTTGATAGTCGGCCCAAAGTTCGGGGTGTTCAAATAGCTGAATATTGACCAATGGCAAATGGGGCGCAAGCCGATTCCAGATCACCCGCGCCATGTTTTCGGTGGTGGGTAGGGTGTGCTGAAACTCCTCCCAGGCATCATTGAGATAAGAAAAGTCGAGCTGGCTAGTAATTTCTCGCTTAATGACCTGTTTCACGTCCGATAGGTTTAGCACCATGCCGTACTGATCCAGCTCACCCTCCATGGCCACAAACAGCACATAGTTGTGCCCATGGCCGGGGGAACGAGTGCAGGGACCAAACCGTTTCACGTTTTCTGACTCACTCAGTTCGTTCAGCCAGTAGCGATGGCTGGCGGAAAACTGGGCACGACGATTAATCACACACTTCATAGTCAATTCAGGAGGCAGTATAAAGTTCTGTGAACTACCCTCTCTTTAGGATAGATCGATTTTCTGCAAGATTCAGCCTCTGTTGCCCCTTGCTGCATGGCAAAAGCGGCGGCTGGGGTTTATCCTTTAGTGCGCTTGACGTGATCCATAATTTGCTGTTTGCGTTCAGCGGGGGCGGCAGCGGCAGGCGCAAGGTAGTTGCCGCGCGTGCGGGCGAGATGTTCCATGATCCGCTTTTTGCGATCGCTCATTTCTGCCATGGGACGTAATATCTCACAAAATTTGGCTCTAGTGCCATTGTCAACCATCGCTACCTATTTTTGGGAAAAACAACCCCAAAGGTAGATGACAGCAGACTGTGATCAAGCTGCTACCCACCTAACGATAAGATTGAGCCTGAACCTTCGGTCGGGTATCTATGAGCCAGATTTCGCCTCAAAAAACTCCTATTTCTTCTTCCCCTTCCCCTAACACTCACTTTTTAACAAAACTGGCATCCTGGCTCCACGCTTTCTGGAAGTTTTCTCGACCTCATACGGTAGTGGGAACAACCCTGAGTATTTTTGGGCTGTCGCTGATTGCGATCGCCACCCCATCCACCGTTCCTCCCATTCCAGCGACGGATCTGGGCTTGCCTCCAGTCGTGGCGATCCTGCTCACGCTACTCGCCTGCCTGGGCGGCAACGTCTATATTGTGGGGCTAAACCAACTGGAAGATGTGGAGATTGACCGGATCAACAAACCGCAGTTGCCGCTGGCATCGGGTGAATTTTCGCGGCGGCAGGGGTGGGTGATTGTGGCGATCGCTGGACTGATGGCGATCGCCATAGCGTTAACCCAAGGTCGCTTTCTGACCGCAACCGTTGGCCTCAGCCTGCTGATTGGCACCGCCTATTCGCTGCCGCCGATGCGGCTGAAGCGGTTTCCGTTTTGGGCATCGCTGTGTATTTTTAGTGTGCGGGGCGTGATTGTAAACCTGGGGTTATTTCTACACATCCAGGACAAGCTGGGAGCTTCGCCCTACATCCCGCCTACGGTTTGGACGCTGACACTGTTTATTTTGGTCTTTACCTGGGCGATCGCCCTACTCAAAGATATTCCCGACTTGGAAGGCGATCGGCTGTACCAGATCAGTACCTTTGCCCTGCGCCTAGGGCAGCGCACGGTTTTTAGGCTCACCCGTGGCGTGTTAACCCTGTGCTATGTGGCCATGATGGTGGCGGGGCTAGCCATTCCTACCCTCAACCCCTGGATTATGATTCTGACTCATGGATTGGCGCTACTAGCCCTCTGGCTGCAAAGCCGCCGGGTAGATTTTGCCGATAAATCTACGGTTACCCGGTTCTATCAATTCATCTGGAAACTGTTCTTTTTAGAATATTTGATGTTCCCGTTGGCCTGTTTTTTGCGGTCATAGCTGTTGGCTTTGACCTAACTCAGACTACAATCACTGATGGGACAATGGGTTAAATGGCAGGAGTGAGGCAGTGAACGACGCAGGCATATCTAAATCATCGTTAGGGAAACCCATCGAAATCGATATTCCTGAAGCCCTGCGAGATTTTGAAGCAGATCTATCCGTTGATTCCCACCCCCCTCAACAGTTAGGGCGGCTAGGGCGACATTGGCGCTGGTTTTTTGGCGGGTTGGCGATCGCGCTGCTATTGGGCTGGGCTAACTATCAATTGCCTAGCTCTGAGCTGTCTACCTCTAGCCTGTTCGTCCCAGCAAAATCGGGGTTAGCCGCTACCTCAAACTGGCGCATGCTCCCTGGCGATTTACTATTGGGGCATGTTGCGTACCAAGAGGCTCCGACTAATAGCCTGAGCGCAGTGGTCGCCGACGGCAGCATCAAACTGCGCCAGCCCGCTGCGCAAAGCTTTTTGGCAATGGGGCAAGCCGCTAAGGCAAACAAAATTTCCTTAGTCCCAGTGTCTGGATTTCGCTCCATTGCGGATCAGACCTACTTATTTTTTACCCTCAAAGCTAAACAGGGTCTAACGGCCACCGAGCGGGCGGCGGTGAGCGCTCCTCCCGGCCATAGTGAACACCACACGGGCTATGCGATCGATATTGCCGACGGCAGCCGTCCTACAACCGATCTGGAAATTACGTTTGAAACCACGCCTGCTTTTCTCTGGCTACAGGCAAACGCGGCTCGGTTTGGATTTGAGCTATCTTTTCCTAAAAATAATGTGCAGGGGGTAAGCTATGAACCCTGGCACTGGAGATTTGTCGGCGATCAGGGCAGTCTAGAAACCTTTTATAAAGGCCAACGTATTCAACCCAAACTTCCAGGCAATCCGTAACCATGCGATCGCCCCACGGCTAGCGCCTCAGTCAATGGCTTAAAAGCGGCAGCATCTCAGCAATTTGGTGCGGGCATAAACGCACCCCTCGCTATAAAACAGGGTGATGGTTTGACCGTCTAACTGTACCAGCAAGCGGCCTGTTGCTTCCAGGGTAGCCAATGACGCCGCCCGCATTAGGTTAGTTGAGGAACCTGTAGGATTAGTCATGGTTTCTAAGCAAAAATCTTTAGAAACCATTGCAGGCCAACGGGTTGACCTTTGGTGCAGATGGATTAGAAAAATTATTAGAGGTGCGATCGCGCCAGCAGATTGCTGCCTATCAGACGCGAATCGGCCAACGGCGCTGTGTCTATCGGGTGATTGATTCAAATCAGATCATCATATTGATTGGGCAAAGATTAATTACAAAAACAGAAAATCCTGCACTATATAACTAGTGCAGGATTCTGAATTTTACCGTTTATTCGATTCGATTACTACAGCAACGAATTAGGAAACCTGACTAGCGCTCCATTGTTCTAAACGATTGGTATACTTTTTCTGAATCGTAAACATGACACTGTTCCACAATATCTTGCATCAATTCCAAGGAAAATTCACACTCTTGCATATGGCTTCCCCAACGTTGCTTTAACGCTTGATGAGCCATCCGCAAATTATATGAAGGAATCGCAACCGACACATGATGAGGAATATGAACGTTGATATCGTGACACAGAATTTCTACCCAACGTGGATAGACACAGTGAACGGTTCCGGCTAGCTGTGCTTCTGCCGCACTCCAAGATTCGCTCGGTCGAAACTGGTTATTCATATTGGTGTGATGCACTAGCGTGAATGTGCTCATCCAGAAGTGATATACCAGCCAGGGCATCAGCCAGAACTTGACAATGCCCCATGCACCGACAGTCAGGTACAAGGCCGGAAAGAGCACGGCTACAAAGATCGCGATCATGGCGATCGAAAAAGTTGCTTTAGCGTGATCTCGTTTTGCAAAGCTGGCCAGGGTAAAGTGCATGCTGCCCGAATGCACCAGCGATGCCGTCCACCAAAACCGCCCACGGATACCACGGTAGAAAAATCTAATGGTGGGCGTTGCCTGAAGATACTTTTCAATAGTCCAAGGTTGCCAAGCGTTGTCTTCGCCTAGTTTATTGGTGTGTCTGTGGTGGTGGGCATGTAAAATCCGCCAGCAGTGAAACGGATAAAGCGACGGCAGGATCATGATATGACCGACTAGATCATTGACCCAGCGCCGTTGTGCAAACGAACGATGGCCGCAATCATGGGCAACCACAAACCAGCCGGTGAGGGCTGTGCCTGTAAAAATCCAGGCGATGGGCAAGAAAAACCAGGGAAGAGTGGCGATCGCAATATATCCAACACTTGCAGCAGCCACACTCGTTAATAGAAACGACCAGGCTTTGCGGCGATCTTTCTGAAAGCACTCTTTCGGGAGGGTTTTAATTATATCTTTCAACTCTAGGTGGGCGTTGGCTGAGGACATCCACCCTGTGATAATCGGATCTTGCGTTGCAGTCATGAATTCGGTCAAATCTCCAGCAAAATTAAGTGGCTGCACACACGCCCCTACAAAAACTCCTCTACATAGCTCACAAGGACAACTCAAGAGGAGGTTTGCTGGTTACTGGTTGCACAGTTTTTTAAGCGACAAGCATGAGATTGCTTAAAAAATCTTTACAATCATAGCATGTAGTAGCCATCACATGTGCTTTGATCCTGGTTGCGCCTACGCACTTGTGCCCCCTCAGCAGAGGAGTCTATTAGACTGTCAGCTTTGATTTGAGGGGTAATTTGGTTGATAATTAGGGGATTCCCCCATCCAAGAAGGAATCATGGCAAAAACGATATAAGTGTTGCGACGATTGAACGAGTGCGGCAACGCTTTGTTGAAACCTATTTATGTGCGTTGAACCTTTAGGAATGGAAATTAAATAAGATCCAGAAGTCTTTATGGAATAATTAGGCTAAGGAATGGGGATTAAATAAGAT